>DAOVJF010000121.1 GCA_030673355.1 Planctomycetota bacterium
CCGGCTGTCGACCAGTTGATTCTAAGCCGTCCGGACTTTCTCGATGTCCTTGATATTGTCTGGACAGTGCAGTACCAGGGTACGGCGATGTGGGACGGGGAACCGGCCTGGAAAATTCTTTTTAACACGCGCGATATAACGCTCGATACCCCGCCGTTTACGCTTTATGTCCGGAAGGATGATTTTGTCCCCCTCCGGACAAAAGTTGAATTTTCGGACGGCACCACCGCGATCACCGACCTCTACTGGATCGTGACCGGCGATGTCTTGCTGCCCTCCAAATTTACGACAACTCTTAACCCGCCGATCGGCGCGCTCGCGGGATATGAAACAACATGGTTCAATCACGAGATCAACCCCGATCTGTCGGACATTGATTTTCCGCGCGAGGAAGGGTCTTTACTAAGCGACAACGACCCCGACCTGGACGAAGGCCCAGCGGTTTTCGAGGAGCTTTACCACGGCTTCGCGGATGATGCGATTATCGCTCCGATCAACGATTCGTCGGGGACATATGACCGTATAAGTTTTACGTTCAGCCTGTATGTCGAGGACGCTTCAATTCCGGACCAGTTGGATTCAAGGCAGGTGGCTGTTCGGAATCTCGCGATCGATATAATTTCTGACTGGGAATGGTCGGGGGATAACGGACTGAGCATGCCCGGCGGAAAATACGAATGCGGAAAGGAGATCGAGGAAGGGATCGGAGAACTCCTCGGAACCGAGTCGATAACGGATTTTTATTTCCTCGACTGGGAACCGATTGAAGCAGGGGAGTAGTAGTCATTTCAAGTATTTAGCCGAACTTAGATTTATAAAAATTAATATTTCTACTATTTTTTTATTAAACCAGTTTTTACTAAGATATCATAAGCATTTTCAACATCTGGCCCTCCAAATTTCCCTTTCTTTATCTTCTGAAAACGCCGAATAACACGCTTCTTCCAAGGACCCTTCACACCTGTTGCTCTGATCCATCGATATACATAGTCGATTGTTGCAATCAATTCTAAACTTCTTGTGTCTAGAGGGATTAGGGCATTTACAACATTCCGAATATTATCCTTATATTGTTTAAGGAAACTGGGATGAAGAGACATTAACTCATCTGCTGAGGAAGAAGGAGCATAATTATATTGGTCAGGTGGGTTTGATTCATTGGTAATAACCCTATCAGCTTGCAGTATATCCAAATCACGGAGTATTTCGCTGCAAAAAGGACCATAATGATGAATGCTAAAACGATAGCTCATTGGAACCTCAGCAACCTTAAGGAAGTACAAGATTTTCTGTAAAGCAGTGCGTCCGACGCAAGTTTTATGCTTATCGGCGGTCTTTTTTGCCTCCTTGATAACCTTAGCCAGTAAAGCCTGATCTCTAGTACTTGCAAGTAATAAAGTCACGTTTTTCCTCCCTCATGTATGTATTTCTTTTGTGCAAACCGTTCCATTCTTTTTCTTATACTTTTATCATCTTTTCCAACGTCCGCGAATATGCGTCCACACTCGTACTGACGTGGGATTTTATCAATAATCTGGCTGACTAGCCCTATTGCTACCGATCTATTATCTTGCCCAACCAACATCAGTTTTTTAGGGTTCTCTTCATGAGAGCCACGAGTATATTGAGAATGGATATTCCCTCTTGCATGATCAAATATGAAATCGTGTTCTGGATATTTTTTGTTAAGGTCATCAATAACTGTTCTCGCGGTTCTTATGTCCTCAACATCAGCCTCATAGCCAGTTTCGAAAATCATCCGGTGGTGGTTACGATTGTATATTCGCTGTGCCCATTTCTTTCTTTTTCCTCTCCCTGTTTTTGCGTCTTTTATAATCCTTGCCATCATTGTCGTGTCATTTTCAGCAAGAATCTTCTTGAGTGTATTGGGAATTTCCTTGCCAAGAGCTTCGAAATACAGTCCAATATATTTATCATAAATCCTTCTAAGCCTATGATAATATACTTGTGTGAACATCTGATAACGCGAAACAATAAGTGCTTCAAAAGTATGTATACCATCACGATTAAGTGCAATCTCCAAACTGCCTTCTTCTCCTTCATAAAGAGTAAGACAGCTAATCATTCTCTGGTAGTCGAAACGCCCATATTCCACACCGCAATAATAGGAATCTCTTAGAAGGTAATCAGTCCTATCGGCATCCATATCTCCGGAAACAAGATCACCAAGCAATTTCAATTGCGGGAAATTTGGGGAGCCTTCTATTAAGAATGCGACTTGTTCTGCAGTTCCTTCTCCATATATCTTGTCTATATTCTCCCCAAGTTCCATTTCCCGCAGGATACTTAAAGTAACTGCCTCATGTCCCAGTCCTTTGGTCACAAGCTCTTCCGGTGCATGGGAAAAACAAGAATGTCCAATATCATGAATCAAAGCAGCCAATCTAAGAACCTGACGGGCTCGCCCTAAGGGTTTACTCTTAAAGACTTTAACATTCTTGAAAATGGCTTCCATCTTATCGCCATGACCAGCCGCCAAGCTATCAAAAGCACGAGTAGCTACCTCCATGACTCCAAGTGAATGTTCAAATCGAGTATGAGTAGCGCCTGGGTATATATATTCAGCCAAGGCAAGTTGTCGAATGTGCCTTAATCGCCGAAACAATGGATGATCTATTATCTCCTTTTCATTGTCAGAAAAGCGGATAAAACCATGAATCGGACAACGAAGCCGATTCGTCGGCTCATCCTTTGGTTTCAAGAATTGTGGTGCTCGGTGTTTTGACACGTCAAAGGACAACTTAACATTAGTTTAGTATATTTAACACTGCTTGTCAAGTGTCAAGTGTTAAGATTTGCATTATAGACTCTTCTTTACGAGAAATCCATAATCACGGATACATGCTGCCTATTGTTCTTGGGAACGGGATGCACTCTCGGATCGAATGTACACCAGCGAGCCAGGCGACCGTTCTTTCCACTCCAAGCCCGAATCCGCCGTGCGGGTTGGTGCCATATTTCCGCAGATCGAGGTACCATTCGAACGTTTCCATCGGGAGTTCGTGCTTTTTGATTTGCGAGACAAGAAAATCATGGTCCTCCGCGCGCTGGCCGCCGCCGATGATCTCCCCGTACCCTTCCGGCGCGAGCATGTCGACCGACAGCGTCGTGCGCTCGTCATCGGGATCGGGCTGCATGTAGAACGCTTTGATGTCGCGGGGGAAATGGTGGACAAAAATCGGACGGTCGTACGGCATCGTCAGTAACGTTTCATCCGGCGCGCCGAAGTCCCCACCCCATTCGAATTCGGGGCCGAGATCCGAAATTTCACGCTTTATCTCAGCCTGGCGGGCCTCATCCTCGGTGGTTTTCAATTCACCCTCAAGCTCAGCGATACGTTTCGGTTTGAGCTCGTTGAGTTTTATCACCGCATCGTCGTAGTGCATTCGTATGAACGGAAGTTTCACGTTCTCAAGGAATTCGATATTTCGCCCGACTATCTCAAGCTCCGGCCGGCATTTCTGGAGAACCCACTCGATGATGAACATGGTCATCCGCTCCATGAGTTCCATGTTGTCATCAAGGCTGAACCATGCGATCTCAGGCTCGATATGCCAGAATTCGGTGAGGTGGCGACGGGTTTTCGATTTTTCAGCACGGAAGGATGGCCCGAACACTACGATTTTCCGATGCGACATCGCGCCGACTTCGCCATAGAGTTGCCCCGATTGCGACAGGTAAGCGATATCATCGAAATACGGCACCTCGAAAAGATCGGATGTCCCCTCGCACGCGTTCGGTGTGAAAATCGGAGCGTCGAATGTTATGTATCCGTCCTCATAGAAGAACGTACGAATCGCGTGGATGACTTCGGACCGAATTCGCATCAATGCCCACGGACGTTTGGAGCGGAGCCAGAGGTGCCGGTGCTGGAACAGGAATCCGGTTCCGTGATCTTTCGGTGTGATCGGGTATTCACTCGCGATCTGTACGATTTCCACACCGCCGGATGTCACATGGAGTTCGTACTCGTCCTTCTTAGGATGTTTCGCGACTTTTCCGGAGATTCTTAGCGATGATTCCTGGGTGAGGGATCCGGCTTTCTCCCACGTGTCTTCGTCCACATCGTTTATCCCGACAACTGCCTGGATGATGCCCATTCCGTCGCGGATTTCAAGGAACTTGAGTTTCTTGCTTTCGCGTTTATTGTAGAGCCAGCCCGTGAGAGTGACATCCTGGTCAACGAACCGGGAGATTTTATCGATTGTGGTTTCGGTCGGCATTGTTATGAACCTCGGTTAAAACGGTACTGGGAATATATCAGAGGGTGGGGTTATGGGCAAGTGGGGGGGCGGGTGCATCTAATCTTCCAGCAGGTTAGGATGTTTCTCGGACAGCCAATTCAGGACAAGTGCCTCAAGTTCTTTCACCGATTTACACAGATCGTTTATTTCCTTTGGATCTGTGATTCCAAGTTCCACATCGTATAAAAGGTTGTTTCTGAGTCGCCGGGCACCGTGAAGATCATCGGTAACATCATCTGCCACAGGTCCCAGAATTTCATTCATCACATCGATTGCAAGCGCATGATGTCCGGGGACTGCCTGAATTCGGAAACCTTCAGTTCTGATGACAATTACACACCACATCCGTCCCGCATCATAAATAGCCTGAAACCGGATTTCATCAGGCCCTAACCCAAAGCAACCATACTCAGTGTAATTCTGTACTTTGATAATTCTCGATGAGATTTCTTGTTTTGATACAGGCTCAGCTTTCACCTTGCCCGATGAGAGTAATTTCTTCAAGCCTTTCATTGTTACCTACCAGAAAAACTTTCGGTTTTTCTAAAAGCGATTTAATGAAATGATTGCCTTTATCGACCTGTTTTTTCCATTCCAACGGATTAATAATTCTGAAATCAATTTCACGGTTAATTCCCGATTCAAGTTTTTTTATCTGCCTGCTGATCTTTCGACTCGTGAGCGATCCAATGATTATCATGTCGATATCGCTTGTGCTTGCCTGTTTCGATGTGGCGAACGACCCATATACAAATGCCACTTCAATCCCATCCCATTTTGAAATCTCGTTTTTCAGCACCTCTAAACTACCGATTGAATGCTCTAACAAAAGCCTTAGTGGTGGCACCCAGGGATGGTCATGATTCAGGTAGTATCGGGTAATCCCAGTCTGAGCATTTCTTCTGGTCGCTTCTATCATGCCGATCTCAGGTGAAGTTAGTGTTTTTAAAGCTCTGGAAACGTCTTTTATGTCCCTGCCACTTAGTGACACAATTTCACTTAAAAGCAGCCCGACCTTTGGATTGTTTAACATGCACCAAAGCACATCCACACGTGCTCCGGAACCAAAAAGAGAATCTACCGGCCTTTTAATCCTGCCGGGTATAACTTGTTTTCTGCGCCTGGTTTTCGGTTTTTCAACAGTAGATGGCATAATACCTTGATTATATGGCATATTACCTTATCTGTCAATCCCTTTCTCTTAATGCCCTTTCCTTTTCCCTGTCCGATTCTTTCCTCGCGATTACCTCACGCTTCTCGTACTCACGCCGTCCCTTGCAGATTCCAATTTCAATCTTGACCAGGTGCTTCTTGAAATACACCCTCAAGGGGATCAGCGTCATCCCCCTTTCATCGGTGGCCTTCTTCATCTTGCGAATTTCGCGCTTGTTAAGGAGAAGACGCCTTGGACGTCGCGGCGGCAGCGGCTCGATTGTCGCGAATTTGTAATGTGCGATATGCATGTCGAACAGGATAACCTCCCTGCCTTTCACACGAGCGTACGAATCGCGCAGGTTCAGGCCTCCGGCACGGATGCTTTTCACTTCCTGCCCGGCAAGCGAAATGCCCGCTTCGAAACGGTCAAGCACATTATAATTCCGCAATGCTTTCCGGTTAGTGAATGTCGGAAGCCCGGAACTTTTTTCGACTTTTTTATCTTTCTTAGCCACGATATATCAACCTGATATAATTTCGGCAATTCGTCAGTCTAGTATAGCAATCCTGCCCGAATTCTGCATCGGAACCCCCCTCGCTCTGGTATACTTCGACAACGAAAATGTTTACGAAAGTTGATAAATCTCATCTTGATAAGCTGCGTTCGATTGTCGGCGATGAATACGTGTTAACCGAGCCGGAATTTCTGGAACTTGCGTCATCGGATGAAACCGAGGACCTGTGTTACCCCCCGGAGGTTGTTGTCCGTCCACGGACAGCGCAGGAGATCGGCGAAATTATGAAACTCGCGAACGAGGAGAAAATTCCGGTTACCCCCAGAGGTGGAGGCACAGGACTGTCTGGTGGATGCCTTCCTATCCATGGTGGGATCGTGATCTACATGGACCGGTTCCAGGAAATTCCTGAGATCGATGAGGAGAACCTTTTCGCGACAGTCGAAGCCGGGGTGATTACCGAAACATTCCAGGACGAGGTTGAAAAGGTGGGGCTATTTTACCCGGTCGATCCGGCAAGCAGGGGAACATGCTTTATCGGCGGTAATATCGCGGAAAATGCAGGTGGACCGAGAGCCGTTAAATACGGGGTCACAAAGGACTGGGTGTATGGCCTTGAGGTGGTTCTTCCAACCGGGGAAATCATCAATCCCGGCGGGAAACTACTGAAAAACGTGTCCGGATACAATCTCACCCAGCTTTTTATCGGGAGTGAAGGGACACTGGGGATTGTCACAAAGGCAACTGTCAAATTAATTGCGAAACCGAAATTCACCGCGGTGCTTCTGGCTGCATTCGACGATCCTTTCAAGGCATGCAAGGCTGTCCCGGCACTGTTTCATGCGGGGATCGTTCCATCGGCATGCGAATTTATCGAAGGCGATGTCATGCGGATGGCTGCTGAGCATCTCGAAAAAAATATTCCCAACTCCGATGCCGCCGCACAGTTGATGATCGAAATCGATGGCAATGATGAGGCGCGGCTGTACAAGGAGATCGAAAAAGCAGGGACGATCTGTGATGAGGGCGGTGCTATTGATGTCATCCTAGCCGAGTCGGGCCTGAGGGTAAACGAAATCTGGGACGTCAGGAGAGCCGCGGGAGAGGCGGTAAAGGCGCATTCTGTGTATAAGGAAGAAGATACCGTCGTGCCGCGCGCGAAACTTCCCGATCTATACGTGGGCGTGAAAGAAATCTGTGAAAGGCACGGGGTTATGAGCGCATGTTACGGCCACGCCGGCGATGGTAATCTCCATGTTAATTTACTGAAAGATACGATGTCGGACGAAGATTGGAACAATTTACTCCCGGATACGATAACTGAGATTTTTAAATTCTGTATTTCGCTTGGAGGGTCGATTTCCGGTGAGCATGGGATTGGATATACGCAGAAATCATATTTACCAATGGCACTTTCA
>DAOVJF010000101.1 GCA_030673355.1 Planctomycetota bacterium
CAGGAAGATGGTGGCGAGCACGGGTTAGTGTGGGCCAGCCACCAGTTGGAGGTGAAAAGTAAAAGAAATTCCATGAATCGCAGGTAATGCGACTTCAATGGGACATTTTGTGTTTTTAGCACAGGATGAGAACTCGATATTCCTGAGCCGGGTCGGGGAGGGAGCCCCAAAGGTCCGGACCAGGGAGCGGGGACGATAGAAAAGCCCTGCAAAATCACTTAACGGTCTCAAGGAGGAGACTTAATGAGTGTTCTTCAAATAAATCAGAACATCATTTCCCTGAACGCGTTAAGAAGTTTAGGGCAAGCAAGCCGGGCGCTGGCGAAGAATGTAGAACGGCTGTCGACCGGCCTCCGGATCAACCGAGCAGCGGACGATGCTGCCGGTTTAACTATATCTGAGCGTTTACGCGCCCAGGTCCGCGGATTAAAGAGAGCCAGTCAGAACGCCCAGGAAGCGATCAGCCTGATCCAGACGGCTGAAGGAGCGCTGTCGGAGACCAACGGAATTCTCCAGCGTATCCGCGAACTGGCTGTCCAGGCAGCAAATGGTATCCTGACCCAGAACGACCGTCAGGAGATCCAGAGCGAGGTCGATCAACTCATTGACGAGATCGACCGGATCGCAACATCCACACAATTCAACTCCAAGAACCTGTTAAACGGATCGGCAGCGGCACTGACAAGTGTTGACGATCCCAGCCGAACAAGCCTTCTAATAGTGGGCGATGTCGGTAAAGGCGGTAATTTCATCGTCAACACCCGGCTGCTGCAGGGCCCGACACTCTCTCGCTACAAGAGCGATCATTTTCACACAATCGCAGGAGAAGACCGGGTCGGAATTATCAATGGTGAGGTTACTTACCTGAACCATGTTGACTGGATCAGCGGCGTTAGCAACATAGGGGTGGACCAGATGGAAGTTCAATCCCAGACCGTAAACGGCAGGCTTCTGGTCAGCGCGGGATCAGCCACAGTCAGTATATTAGGAACATCGGCAGCCGTAGGAACCGACGCAATTTATGATGCGATCAATTCACAGGAGATCACACTTGGAATGGATCGAATCAGGTTGGAAGGTTATGATGTAATGGGGGCCACGGTCAACTCTTCATTAATTATTAGTGTCGGCACAACCTGGACGAGCCTTGCGGTATTTATTGAAAATGCCATGTTCTCAACCGGTGTCGGCTCCGGTAATGTCACAATGGCAAACAATGATGGACGGCTCCATATCTCGGTAGCGGGCAGTGCCTCAATCGTAATTAGTGTACTGACCTTCTCAGACAGCGACCAGTCCGGCAGCAAGTTAAACCTGAGTATCGCCCCGTTCACACTGAATACCGGATCGGTGGCAATTGGCGAGGTATTTATCGACCAGGTGACCGCTGCGATTACAGCGAACTCCAATCGATATCTGGACAGTATCGTCGGTGGTGGAGTAGCAGTGCTCGGCGATGGAAACTCAGGGGAACTCAGCTTGAGATTCAACGGCGATGTAACTGTCGGGTCAGACGAGGTCGTCATCTCAAAAACCGGCCAGAACGAACTCCAGCAGTACGGGACGGTAACCCAGACATCAACACCTGCGGGATTCTATACATTCCGTATTTCAGCGCTGTCGGACAGCACGTACAGGGTGACTAACCTTGATACCGGGAGTGTCGGCACAGGGGATATCTCCCAGGCAGGCACAGCTTCATCGTTGAATCTGGATTCGTTCCAGGGACTTCGACTAGCATTCGACGCAATTCTAGTAACGGGCGAGACGGGCATAATTCACACCAGCACCAATAATGTATTGATGGCACAGAATACCACTGAGCTTCAGTCGATCGCCGCTTTCCAGGAGAACGGTGTATTTAAAGGCCGCGACTATGTCGAGCTGGGCCTTGCCGCCATGCCCCTTGGAAGGACAACGAGTATTTTGATCAACAAGACGGATACGATCCAGGATTTCATAGGCAAGATAAGTCTTGCCCTGGCGAATCCGGGCAGTACGATCGATCTTAACCTTGAGGATACGCTGGTGGGTGGCGCGTATCCCGACCTGGTTCACTATAACCTGACCGGTCCGGCAAAGGGAACGATCTCACTAACCAGCCCGATACCGGGTGTCGACATAATATTCTCAGGTGATGAGTCCGCTATTAATGCGCTAAGCCTGTTCCAAGTCCGGGAAACCACACTGGCAAATTATCAGATTAGTGTGGTGAATCTTGAAACCGGCGGTCTTGTCGCATATGGAGAGAGCGATACAGGGGTTCTACGTGGAATCCTAGCCGGGATAGAGGTCCGTTATGACAATACCCAGGGATTCAAGATTGATCCCGACGGGACCGTGGATGAGGTTCGGGCACCATGGAACATGGCCCCGAACGTTTTACCTCAGATCAGCATAACTAGTAATTATGTCGGTCAGTCGTTCGTACATATTGTTCCGAATAACCTGGTGTTCCAGATTGGACCAAACCAGGGCCAACAGCTCGACCTGGCGATAGGCGAGATGAATTCCAGGGCGATTGGACTCGATGGAGTACTGTTGATGAACCAGACATCGGCTGAACGTGCTATCACGCAGGTTGATGGTGCGATTGACCGCATAGCAAGCTTCAGAAGCAAGCTCGGTTCGGTTCAGAACAGGCTCGAATCGACGATCCGGAACCTGGATATATCGCACCAGAACCTGGCCGCAGCCGAATCGGGGATCAGGGATCTGAATGTCGCGGAGGAAGTCATCGACTTCACCAAGAATCAGATTCTACTGCAAAGCGGTACATCGGTACTGGCCCAGGCGAATATGCTGCCGCAGAATGTTCTGCAGTTGCTAAGGTAATCAACTCGATACTGAAGAGGGAGAATGAACCATGGCAAACAGGAGACATCTGAGAACAGTGTATTCTAATATTAAAGGCATTGGGGACCGTTCAGTAAGCCAGAAGACAAGCCTGAATGACGCCCTAAATGCACAAACCGGATAAGATAACCATAAAAAGGAAGGGCGCCAACAGTAAGCCTTACGACAAGCCTGTCAGACGCCCTAAATGCACCGGTAGCAAGCGGCAAGCCTGCGACACCGGACATGGAAAAGCTCTCATGTGGACAAGAATCCGAAAGGACCCGGATGAGCGAGACCAGACGGAGACTGGAGTAAATCAGCCAGTTCGAGGGGAACCGGCCGAGATGTCCGAAAGCTAGTCCTCACGGTTATGTACTAAGTATAAAAATCGGACAAAAAAACGAGTTCTGAATTGCATTTAGCGGAAACATGTAGTAAAATCAGATTAAGGAAAAGGGTTAAATAGATATAATTCCATATAATTCAATATTAAATTATTAATATAGTTTTTTGCTTTACCACTGAACTTGATTTCAAAACGGGGTGTCCGGAACCCCGGTATGAGATAGATAAAATATCAGATCCTCCAAAGCATGATGAGATGCGGAAGAGGGTAGAACAGAGGTGAACCGCGCATAACCTGAATCCGGGAACCCGGGAGAGAGGTTCCAGGTAACAATCGTGTAAAACGCACGATATTTATGATTGGCCCGCAAGGGGAGTAGGGAAGGATCCTTACAAACCTTATGGGCGGCGGGACAACGGATTGTCCCGAATCATAACCATCACATATCTCATGATCTCATGGAGGAGTAAACATGAGTGTTCTGCAAATCAACCAGAACATAATATCCCTAAATGTACTGCGTAGTTTAGGGCAGACGAGCCGGGCACTGGCAAGGAACGTAGAACGCCTGTCAACCGGTCTCCGAATCAACCGTGCAGCCGACGATGCTGCCGGTTTAACTATTTCTGAGCGCTTACGCGCCCAGGTGCGCGGCCTAAGACGGGCCAGCCAGAACGCACAGGAAGCCATCAGTCTGTTACAGACCGCTGAAGGGGCTCTCTCAGAGACCAACAGCATCCTGCAGCGTATTCGCGAGCTGGCAGTCCAGGCGGCAAACGGCATTCTTACCCAGAATGACCGAGGTGAGATTCAGCGTGAGGTCGATCAATTGATAAGTGAGATCGATCGAATCGCGGGATCGACGCAATTCAACTCCAAGAATCTCCTTAATGGAGACGCGGCTGCGTTAACCAGTGTAGACGACCCAACCCGGACATCATTGATCATAAATGGTGATGTCGGCAAGGGTGGTAACTTCACTGTTAACACAACGCTGCTCGAGGCGCCAACACTGGCAGGATACAAATCCGATCATCTGCACACGATTGCAGGAGAGGACAGGGTCGGTATCATCAACGGTGAGTACACCTACCTGAACCATGCTGATTTCATGAGCGGTTCATCGACAATCGGCGTAGACCAGATGGAAGTCCAGTCACAGACTGTCAATGGCCGGCTCCTTGTGAGTGCAGGATCGGCGACAGTCAGTGTTTTGGGCGTAACGGTTGCCATGGGTGCTGATACAGTCTATGACGCGATCAATTCTCAGGAGATCACCCTTGGTACAGACCGTATCAGGCTCACCGGGTTTGATGTAGCGGGTACAGCCGTTAATTCATCACTTCTCGTCAGTGTCGGTACACTCTGGACAAGTGTGGCAAGGTTCGTTAGTCTCGCTCTATTCTCAGCCGCAGCGTATTCAGCGCTTGTTCAGATGGGTGACGGAGCGGTTGAGGATGGCCGTATCCATATCTCGGTCGCCGGTAGTGCATCTGCCGCGATTACAACACTTGTGTTCTCGGATGTTGACCTGTCAGGATCCAAGCTTAATCTGAGTGTTGCCCCAATCACGCTGAACGCCGGATCTGTAGGAATCGGTGACGTGATATATGACCTGGCCACGGTAGCCATTACCGCGAATTCCAACCGCTACCTCGACAGTATCGGCGGCGGCGATGTAGGCGTGCTGGGTGATGGCACCACAGGCCAGTTAAGCTTGCGGTTTAACGGCGATGTTGCCGTCGGTTCGGATGAGGTCGTGATCAACACGAACGGAGCCAACGAGCTCCAGCAGTATGGAGCGATCGTCCAGACCTCTACTCCGGCGGGCTTTTACACTTTCCGTATATCAGCCCTATCGGACAGCACGTACCAGGTGACCAACCTCGACACCGGAAGTGTCGGCACGGGAGATATCTCGGTTGCCGGTACAGCCACAACGCTTGGCCTTGATACTTTCCAGGGTTTAAGGCTCTCGTTCGACGCGATCCTTATTACCGGTGAGACGGGAATTATTCATGTCAGCACGAACAATGTGCTGCAGGCCCAGAACACCACGCAGTTGCAGTCTGTCGCGGCATTCCAGGATAACGGAGTGTTCGATGGACGCGACTATGTGGAGGTCGGAATGGCAGCGGTTCCTCTTGGCCGGACGACATCAATCCTGGTCAACAAGACTGATACTGTTGAAGACCTCGTCGGCAAGATTAGCCTTGCTATCGCTAACCCGAATTCAACACTCGATCTCAACCTTGAGGACACGCTGGTTGGGGGATCGTATCCCGATCTTGTTCACTACAACCTTACCGGACCCGCACAGGGAACTGTCTCGATCACAGTCCCGATCCCGGGTGTAGAGATTGTATTCTCAGGCGATGAGTCAACCATCAACGCGCTGAGCCTGTTCCAGGTAAGGGAAACAACTCATGCCAACTACCAGATCAGCATCCTTAATATCGAGACAGGGGGAGTTGTGGCAACCGGAGAGAGCAACACAGGCGTATTACGCGGTGTTCTTCCAGGTATTGAGATTCACTTCGACATCACACAGGGATTCAAGCTCGATCCGGATGGCGCTGGTAACCAGGTCATGGCTCCATACAACCTTGACCCGTACGACAGCTCTCTGGTAAGCCTGACGTCCAACTTCACCGGTACGAGTTTCGTGCATATCGTGCCCAACAGCCTGGTGTTCCAGATTGGAGCCAACCAGGGACAGAGACTCGCGCTAGCAATCGGTCAGATGAGTTCTGATGCGATTGGCCTTGAGGGAGTCCTGCTCCTGAACCAGGATTCAGCGGAGCGTGCGATAACCCAGGTCGATGGTGCGATCGACAAGGTAGCCAGTTTCCGAAGCAAGCTGGGTTCGGTCCAGAACCGGCTTGAATCGACAATCAGAAATCTTGATGTTGCCCACCAGAACCTGACCGCCGCGGAATCCGGCATCAGGGACCTGAATGTTGCGGAGGAAGTAATCAGCTTTACCCGCAACCAGATCCTGCTGCAGAGCGGTACTTCCGTGCTGGCACAGGCCAACATGCTGCCTCAGACGGTCCTGCAGCTGTTGAGATAACCATCTCACCCTTGAAATAGGGAGGATATCTCATGGCTAATATAACCAACCTTGATGCAGCTTTTTTGAACCGGACGACACGTCTTAATAACGTGAGGGAGGCAACTCCTGCGCGTGGAAAACGTGAAAGCGATGCGTCTTCAGACATAATTCCGTCAGCAAAACGCCTTGCGAAAATCCAGAAATTCGAAGAAGCTCAGAGGTCTAGGGATTCCTCAAATCAGCGGGGTCGTGCAATTAACAGGGATCGGGGGCAATTTCAGCGAATGACCCTTGAGGAACTTGCTGTTATGCTCCGGAAGGTTAATTTGACCTTCGACACATTTGAGATTCAGGCGAAGTTCACCATCAATATGGAAAGTGGTGATGTACTCGTCGAGGTTATCAATGAGCGGACCGGTGAGGTGATCCGAAGGATACCACCTTATGACGTACCAGATGTAGCGGAATCGCTGATTAACAGCGGGTCCGCGGTAACGGACATAAGAGCGTGAGCAGCCGTATATTTCCGCGGAATCATTTAACAAATGAGAGACGTGGAAATGGTGGAGACCGAGCTTCTTTTTTGATTGAGTAAATTACAGGGTGTTCGATTCAAACTGAGTACCAGGGCGAATCGGACACCCATGTTTGTATTTTTGGGAATCTTCAAGGCGTTCATTTATATGTAAACTGAAATAACGGCTATTAAGATTGATTAAAGCTAATTAAGTCTGATTAAGTCTGATTAAAGCTTATTAAGAGTTTATTGAAATATAGTGGAATTAATATTGATAATATTGCTTATAACACTTGACATGCACATTATCGCGCTGTAATATTCTCCGCACTTACTCATCAAAGTTTCAATACAGGAGTGGTTGACGAGACGAAGGCGTAGGACAAACCAGAAGGGGAAACGCAGCGCAGAGACAGAATTAGTTTAGTAGTGTAGCGAATCCCCAACCGATCCAGGTGGAAGTACCCGATCCGGGAAAGGGCACCCAAACCTGCGATAATCCGAAGAGGTAAAATCGGATAACCTTATATCAGCTTAAGCTGTAAAGGTCCGACGTTTCATCACCTTCCGATTATTGAATCAAAAATAAAATGGTGAGTTGAAAGGAGAACGCAATCATGCGTAAACTAATTCTATTCGCGGTAGTATTCCTACTGCTCGCAGCCCCCGCTTATGCGGCTGTCACGGCTGAAGTTACAGTCACTATCGGCTGGTTAAATAATCTCGAAATCACCGATAACTGTAGTTTCAATCTTACAGCTGCCGAAATCACCGCAGGCACGGCTACGGACACCGATGCTATAGGTGTAGATGGTTATTCCAACGATACCTGGGACCTGAAATGCCAAAGGGACGCTTGGGACTTAGGTGCACCGTGGGGAGTGACTGTCGAGACAGTCGTCCTTACCAATGTTGACACCGATTATGTAATCCTAAATGCACAGGCTGCAACCGGTGATATTACTGAATTACTTGATGTCACACTTACTGGTCTTACCTGGGGGAACTGCCAGGAAGATGATGATGATGCTTGCACACTGACCTTTTCCATGGTGCAGGACTAAGATCGGCATGAATTGTATTATTGTCGATATCCTGCTCTATATCTTTAAAGATATAAGCAAAAAAGGAGAAAGGTGGTAGTCATGCATAAGCATCTAATTTTGACA
>DAOVJF010000293.1 GCA_030673355.1 Planctomycetota bacterium
CGTGCCGTTAGCTTCCAGCTATCGGATAGCAAGTACCGACTGCATCCTGCTATCGGATAGCAAGTGCCGACTGCATCCTGCGGTCGGATAGCCAGTGCCGTTAGCTTCCAGCTATCGGACAGCAAGTGCCGACTGCATCCTGCGATCGGATTTTTGGAGTGCCAATCGCTACCATCTCCTTCGAAAAACCGACAAAACGTGCAGACCTCTACCCGTAATATGAGATAATAGAAGCTCCATGCTCCTATTTTTGCTACTAACTCGAAAACGAAAAACTCTCATCCGCGTACAGTAGCCCGTACATGTACACCTTGTCCCTCGGGAACAGCACATTCAGCAGTTCGAATACCTCATCAGGCAGATCCTTCAGGTTTTCCCGGTACCTTTCAATTCCGCGATACCCGGTTGTTATCGGAGTCAGCACCTCTGCCGGAATCTCATAATTTGCCCTCCCCGGGCACTTTGAAACCTCCACCTTTCCGCTGGAGATATCGATCAGAACATTTCCAAGGTCGCTTTTGAATGGAATTGCGCCGGTGTAATTGAAGAAACGAGATTTCGCTAAACGCCCGTTGAATTTTTCCTCCATGCACTTTATGCATGTTACCGGATCATTCAGCCTTACCATCCCGCCCCAGGTTCCCTTCCAGATGTCCTCTGTTGACCTTGTTTTTGCACCCCAGTGATGGAGCCATCGTCCGACCGGCATCTCAGGATGGTGGTTGAAATATAGCTTTTCAAGGCCCGGATATTTATCGAAAATTCTGTAAACCAAGTTCCTGAGAGAGTCCTCCGATACCGCTGCGATCTCCCAGACCACCGGGGGTTTGTTCGGGAGATCCGGCACGAATGCGTAGCCGTTGGAAGGATCGTCCAGGACCCACCAGCTCTGCTTCTCCTTACCTTCACCACCGGTCAATCGCATATAGTATTTCCATTGCTTTTCGTGTCTGATATGGTGTCCGTTAAGGTCTGCATTATAAGAGTTATACAGGTTCTGGATTTCCTTAATATCTTCAACGTTGGCTGCCCGGATATTCATCGTGGGTTTAAATTCCTGAACGCAGCTTCTCGGCATGACTACATATGGTGTTCCGTGGTCCGGGTACGCATAATAGTAATGAAATTTCTCGTAGAATTCGGGGATGCCCCACAGGAAGCTGAGAGGGATATTTTGTTTCTTCATTGTCTCGAGCCAGCTCGACATGAGCAGGTGGGAGTAGCCCTTAAGCCGGAAATCCTTCAGTGTGCCCACAAGGCCGATTTCACCGGCGTCGATCTCGGTGCCGTACCATTTTATTTTATGCTCGAACAGGCTCGTTCCTGAAACGATCTTGTCATCCACAGTGAGGAAACGGTGGTATGTCGGATCGTTAAATGAGGGATTTTGTTCCAGCATCCTTTCCCAGAATCCGCTGTCCTCACCATGGACTGTCAGATTTAGTGCAACCAGTTCCCTGATCCGGTTGCTTTCATCGAGAGAATGTATTTTTATCTGGCTCATCTTGTTTAACTTTAAAGGATTATAGAGGATTATACCGGATTTTTACCGGAAAATATCCATGAATTATAAAACTGTTGCGATAGCAATTCGGTGTTTTACATGATAAAATGTTTATTAGCAAGGTGTTCAATTAATCTGGAAGGAGGTGTTCCTAGCATGCGAACTGTGACGTTGGCAGGAATTCTTATTTTTCTGCTTGCGGTTGTCTCATGTTCGGATCACGGCTCCTCCAATCCTGTTAATCCCGAACTGGATACCACACCTTCGTTTACCAAATCACTTGAACTATTTCAACCCGGGCATACAATGCTCGGGTATTTTTCTGTTACCTACGATTCCGGCTCCGGTGAACTTACCGCTTTGCCCTTGAGATCCACTCAATGGCACCTGAACGCTCTTATCTTCCTGGAAGCATACACCGGCGGCAATGCAATCAAGTTCGCCGCGACTCACCTTGACGGGAACATTCTGACTACAGATAT
Source organism: Planctomycetota bacterium (assembly GCA_030673355.1). GTDB lineage: Bacteria > JAJVIF01 > JAJVIF01 > JAPKYR01 > JAPKYR01 > JAPKYR01. Next base: position 1,987 of record DAOVJF010000293.1, read on the forward strand.
TTCCCTGACCAATCCATTTCCAGGGATCCCGTATTTCTGCGGCTTCGATATGAAGGGCCTTGTTATCGGGCCTGCCGATGTCACCGACCGTACACACCATTCCCGCCGCTGGGCCGGTGGACCGGACGGTTTGCGGTTAATCAACGCCGACGGATGGACCCGCTGGTGGAATCCTTCGGAATTCCCGTTTAATGGTACTATCTTTTCTTATAAAGATACTCAATTTGGCACACCCAACGCGACCGAATACTTGAATGCGACTTTGCTCGGCTACAAGGTTTTCGCGACAGGTCTGGGTGTACATGCGCCATTATCCCACCTTCTTATGGTTCCCCCCGATCACCCGAACGGCAGAGCGGTGCTCCATGCCGGGGCTATGTCGACCAGGCATTACGAACTTCTGTTCCCATTAACCGAAACTGGCGAGCTGGATTTCAGGTTCAATTTTGCGATCGATGTATCACACGGGCTCCCTGATGGGTGGCAGGATGGCCAGCCTGTCGAGGTGCCGGGTGGATTCCCGGCCGATGCGAACCAGCTTGAACCGTTTGTTCTCGACGTGCAGATTCCGACCAATACCGTTTACCTGTCCCCTGAGGGTTGTACCGGTGGTGAACTTGAACTCGATATCAGGGTGTCCGACTGGCAGGCCCTGATAGGCGGCACCCCGATTTTTGATGAAATTCAGTCTATCGAGCTTACATCCCCGACGCTTTTCCAGGGTAAAAGAACCCCGGTATTTTTGAGCGACTGGTCCGAAGAGCAACCGTGGGCCACTTTTAAGATCAAGCTTGAAGGGCTGTCGCCGCCAGCGGTGGAAGACCAGCAGATTTTGATTACCATCGTTTCATCGGAAGGCGACTATCAGCCGTACGTCACCTCATATACAGGGTCTGAACCGTTGTCCACTTTCTATGTTGTACGTGTTACTGTCAAGACCCCGCTTCCCGGTGGCCAGCCAGGTTTTGTTTTAAACCCGCTGTCGTCATGGCCAAAACCCGGCGGGACAATCTACAATACGAATTTCGCTGATACAACCGGGCCTGTCGATCCGAAAATCGGATGGATCGTTTCAGGAATTTCAGGTAATTTTATGCCGATCGTCGATCCGGAGCAAAGAATTTATACCGCCCGGCAGCTTGACCAGGGAGGGATTGAACTCCTTATCTACAACCGTCACGGCCAGCTTGCCGCGGCCCTCGACCTTGCCGATTTCCATCCGGCAGGTGATCCCATAATGGTCGGATGCTCGATTCTCTGGGCCGATACGCAGGGAGACGTTCACAGGATTTACCAGGATGGATCGATCGGCCTGTTCTTCGAGGCTGCCACAGGCAGCGGTCCCAACGCTTACGGCAGGTTGAACATCGATACTAACGGACATGGTTTCTCGCAGGGTTCAACCGGCATACAGGTCTTCAACCAGTATGGGAATATTAACTGGGTTAATTTCGGGATAGGCTCCGACCAGTCAATGTTTATCGGACCTATAACAATCACCATTACCAATAAAGTTCTGATCGGCGAATTGAATATGTCGGATGGACCTCCGGGCGTATTCAAATTCTGGGCTCTGGACACATATACTGGACAGATAGCCTGGGCACATGAGCAGGACATTTCGAATGGTTTGCCCTTCTGTTCGACCGCCGATCCGGTTTCGGGGAACATCTATTACACTGTAACGAACCGTGTTATTGCTCTGAACTCGGATGGGTCGGAACGCTGGCAGTTCGAGGCCGATAAATATCTGATTCCCGGACTGGCTGTCTCGCATCTGTCCGGTACCCTTTATGCCGCGGAGACATCCCTTGGCGGGGTCGGTGAATATTCGAGCCTCATTGCCCTGAGCCCATTTGGCGGATTCATCTGGAAATACGAATGCCAGGCGGGAATCGCGGCGGGTCCGATTGTCGACGCGAATGGAAAGATTTACATCGCCCTGGATGAAGGGATTGTTATAAGCATCAATCCGGACGGGGAAACCGCCTGGATCAGGGATATCGGGGGCCAGCCGGACTTCCTGATATTCGGTCCCGAAGGCTCACTACTTCTTGGAATCAAGGAAGGCTTGTTCAATACCACACTAATCTGCCTTGAGGATAATTAGAAATAAGGATCGGATTTAACCTGAATTAGCCAGCTACCGCAAATGCGCGGTTTTTTTTGTAATTTTGTAATGTGCGCATTCCGCGATTGGATGGTGTTGCCGTTCACAACCCGAAACATAGCGACGAGCGTGCCGTTAGCTTCCAGCTATCGGATTACACGTGACGACCGCTTCCAGCGGTTGGATCTTATTTTTCAATGTTTCCCCTGTTGACGGGTGGCGCCCACAGACTGAGCGAAGGCGTGTCTGTGGGTGAATCGAGTTGCCCATGCACCCTCTGCCCGGATTCCAATAATAAATTTCTCGATGCCTTGTCGCTGTGAATCATATTCCGATCCCTGTTTCTCCATTATACCATGCGCCAATCGCCCCAGAACATGTCCTAATAGTAAGTAGAGAACAACCGATCCGACAAAAAACGCGTGGCGTCGAC
>DAOVJF010000136.1 GCA_030673355.1 Planctomycetota bacterium
GGGGATCCAGATCGCGCGCCATGAGCCAGAGATCCCGTGCCGCAGGATAATTACCATCCTGAAATCGAAAATCCGCCAGGAGCTTAATTGCCAGCATATTCAGATTGTTGACCTGTACGGATTGTTCGAGGAACCAGATGGCCTTGGCTCGGTCTCCAAGGCTTATTGCCAGTTGACCGGTTTTAAGCAGGTTATCAGAGATCCTGTAAATAATGAAATCCTCTTCCTCGATCCTGTAATACTTGTAATCGTATATGTTTCGGAATTCATCCAGCGCCATCTCCCACGCCTGCTGGGCAATGATGAGTTCAGCGAGGGTATAATTTTCATAGCTCGCGCGATAAACGCCGCCGATCGGATGGAGTTTAAAATCGAACAATTCAAAATTCAGGCTGACTCCGTAAAATGAGAAATTCACATCGCGGCCGTTGTTTAAATTTGCAGTCACGAATGATTCAACGGCATCCTCCGTTGTGATGAACATCTCCGACCCATATCCAGTGCCCTCAAAAATTTCCGGGTGTTTTTCCTCCAGCTCTTCGAAATACCATGCTCCCCAGTAGTGTCCGCCGGGTTCAGTGGGAAGTTCCGCAAGTACCGGAATAACATCCTCCCGTATGCCTTCGACTTTCTGGAGATACCACAGTGTGAAAATGTCGTCCCAGTTCACTATCAGAATTGAGTCCGGGGGACAGGATTCGAGAAGGTTGGTTGCGTAATCTCTGGCATAAAAGTCGTGCGACCGGTCAGTCTCGGGACGGTTCTGTATAAACTGGTATTCGGGTATTAAAACTATAATCAGGATAACAAGTCCGTACAGGATCGGGCGTTTGTGGTCCTTGAACGCCTGTAGATACTGCAGGAGCCATTCGCGGATTCCGGTCGACATAAATACCGCGAAAACAAAGAAGACCGGAAGGTAATAAACCCCGACTATAAGGAGTTCCTGTTTTGTCGGCTGCGAGAGGAAGAGGATGACACCCAGGTTCAAGAGCATGAAGAATATGAATACCCTCGCCATGCGCCACCTGGTGGATATTCCCTTGTAAATCCCCCACAGTCCGAACAGCCAGATAACAGGGATAGGAATTCTGGTTTCGTTTACCCAGATAACCGGGCTGAACTGGATGATCCAGAGGTTTAATGCATGCAGGAAATGGCCCCAGCGTGAACCATGGTCTGTCTGCGATCCCGCGGGTTTTAAGACAGTTTCAAAGAACTTCCCGAAAGTATCCGGATCGCCCCAGTTAACTGGTGGATCGGCCGCCGCACGTATGGGGAGATAGAGGTAGAAGAGGAGACCGATACAATAAAGGAGCCCGATAGTTACCCAGAACCTAACCGGTTTATTCATCTCACTCCTGAATAGCCAGAACAGGTAGAGTGCGGTGGGCAAGAGCAGGATAGATAACTGGTGATTTGCCACAGCCAGCCCCATCGTTATAAACGCGAAATAGATCCAGTAATCGGCGCGTTTCTCAAGCCAGCGGCATAGAAAATAAAGGGAAAGTGCTGTCAGGAAAGTGTTCAGGGAGTAAACCTCCGCGACCACTGCCTGCGACCAGAAAATCGGGCTGAAAGCATAGGCAAGGCTTATTGAGAAACTCAGGTAGGGGGTCCTCGTGAAATGGTAAATAATCAGGTAAAGGACCAGCACCGTCAGCCATGCGAATACCGCGCTCATGACATTCATCTTGAACGCTACATCACCATCGAAGGGCAGGTGTGTAAAAACCCAGCCGAGTAAACAATAGAGGGGATAACCCGGTGCATGTGGAATTCCGAGAAAATATGCGGCCGCGGATAGTTCGCCGGAATCGCCCACATACACCGTGGGGCACACGGTTAATCCGTAAGCCACCGCTGTTAATATCATCGTAAGGGGTAGAAAAAAATATTGCTCCTTCTTACCCTCACTGATCAATGGGGCGGTCGGCTGTTGTTTGGTTCGTTTTCTGCGTTTCCGTGGCGCCATTAAGTAACTTTACTATAGCTGATTCAATAGTAATGTCTGCCTGTCTCCGGGTCCCAAAGAATGAAAGAGCATCAAGTGTTGCACCGGGATTGAACTTCGAGTTCGTGCTGGTCTTGATACCACCCCGGGTATCACCATCGAAGGTACCCCTGCAATCGGACTATCTTGAAATGGAATTTTACCCTCTTCAACTCTTTACGTAAAGTAATTATTGTGATTTTAAGTCATAAGCACCGGCTAAAACAAACAAATGTCCCTTTTTCATGCCGGGATACTACGAAATTACCTCAACCGCTACCCTGGTTCTCTCAACTACGGCTGGAATCCATGACGGATCGAAATCGCAATGCGTTACCATCCGCACCAGCCTCTCGCCCATGTAGGTCACCAGGAGTCCCGCGTCCCCGGCAGCTTCGGCGAAATCAACCGCGTTCCCGGAGCAATTCTCGGGAAGTGTAAAAATTGCGATGTTGGTTTCCACAGTATCGGGATCGATATCCAGCGAACCGGAGTCAAGGACCGCTTCCGATAATTTCTTTGCGGCGCGATGGTCATCGGCCAGCCTGTCGACCATACGTGTAAGGCTGATTATCCCGCACGATGCCAGGATGCCAACCTGTCTCATTCCTCCGCCGAAATGTTTACGATTGCGCCTGGCCCTTACGATAAAATCCTTTTTTCCCACCAGCATGCTTCCAGCGGGACTCGCGAGGCCTTTCGACAGGCAGAACATCATCGAATCGACCTTCGAAAAGTACTCGGGTACCGGAATCCCAGACTCGATAGAAGCGTTCCAGATTCGCGCGCCGTCGAGATGAACCGGGATGTTCCTCTCGTGCGCCAGTTTTGAATTTTCAGCCAGGATGTCAAGGGGCATGATCCGTCCGCCCCGGCGGTTATGTGTATTTTCTAGGCATAGTAGCCCGGTACCCGGCGTGTGCTCGCTTTCCTCCTTGAATTGGTCCTTAACATCGTCCGGTTCCGGCCAGCCCTTTTCATCGGGGACCGTCGCAAGCTGGCACATCGAGTTCCAGGCGATCCCGCCAAGCTCGTACATGACTATATGCGACCACTTGGATGAGATCACTTCCTGTCCGGGATGCGTGTGAGTCAGAATCGCCACCTGGTTCGCCATCGTCCCGGTTGGGCACCACAACGCGGCTTCGGCGCCTGTCATCCCGGCGGTCAGATTTTGAAGTTCATTTACTGTCGGATCGCTGTTAAAAACATCATCCCCGACCTCGCATGTCGCCATTGCCTCCCGCATCTCGGGAGTGGGCCTTGTGACTGTATCGCTCATCAGATCGATTATTTCGGGAATTTCCATTTTGCTTGTCCTGTCTCTCTGTTAGCTGACAGAGGGACAGGTATTATAACCCAAAGGCGGGTTTTAGACATTAAAATAAAAAAACCGACGTCAATCAATACATAGGGGACGCCAGTGAGGGGACACCAGTGAGGGGACATCTCTTTTCGCCTGTCGAAAAGCAGGTGTCCCCGGCCTTCAAAAATTCCTGAACATGTAACCCGGAAACCCATTTCATGAGCATATGTACAAGCTTGGATCATCTTCGCGAAATGGGTTTCCGGGCTACTTGCTGGGTGCCGTTGACAATCTGAGTGAGACAGTTAGACCAATCCCGTATGATAAAAATTGATTGGACTGCTTGTCGACGAATTTCACTAATAACAAAAAAAATCGGGTGCCGTTGACAAGCTTAGTGAGACATCTGAAACAAGCAAGCTTTAAAAATCTCCGGGTCGAACGTGCTTGTCGACGTAAATTAACGTGTAACCCGGAAACCCATTTCATGAGCATATGCACAAGCTTGGATCATCTTCGCGAAATGGGTTTCCGGGCTACTTGCTCTGTTAGCTGACAGCAGGTTCTCTACTGGTATTCCACCAGGTTCTGCATTAAATCGAAAAATTTCGGGAAACTGATCTGGATACATTCGGGGCAGTTAATTGCTGTTGGAGATACGGAACACCATCCGGCAATCGCCGCCGACATCGCGATCCTGTGATCGAAAATACAGGGTATATCCCCACCCTTGAATTTCTGTCCACCCGGGCCTTTCAATCCGTCCTCAGTTTCTTCAACTTCCGCTCCCATGAATTCGAGCATCTGGGCTGTTGTTTTGATACGATCGGTTTCCTTTTCCCTCAGACGAGCTGCGCCTGAAATTTCCCAATCTCTGTCCGAGTGGCAGGACACAACCGCGAGTAACGGGATTTCATCGATGATCGCCGGAATTCGATCAGGGTCGATCGGTACATTTTTAAGCCGTGCTGAATGAACCGTAATCTCACCAACCGGTTCTCCAGCGGTCGCTTTCCCGCTGTGGGGGTCGCGGGACATCACGATGTGCGCGCCCATAGCCTGTAACTGCCTGAAGAAGCCTATTCGCCCGGCATTTAATCCCACGAACGGTACCGTCAATGAGCTTTCGGGAAGGAGCGTGGCAAGCGCGATCGGGTAGGCTGCCGATGATGGATCGCCCGGGATTACAATTTCAAACGGTTCGATCGGGGACTCTATTTTCCTGACAGTGATAGTTTTTTCAAGGCGGTCGATATCAATCACGCCTTTCTCGCAGAGGTGACTGATTAGCCGCTCGGTATGATCCCGGGTTTGAAGTGACTCGTGAAAAATAGTCGACCCGGTGGCGAACAGGCCTGCAAGTAATACGGCCGATTTTATCTGTGCGGAGGCAATTTTCGGCTTGTAAAGAACTCCCGTAAGTTTCCCGCCTGTTATTTTCAAAGGCGGACGGCCATTTTCGGATGTCTCGACTACCGCGCCAAATTTCCTTAACGGTTCGGCGATGTAATTCATCGGACGCGTCGACAGCGAGGCATCGCCGGTAAGAATCGATTCAAACGGCTGCGACGCGAGCACTCCCGCCATCAGGCTCATAGTGGTCGCCGAATTTCCACAGTCTAAAGGCATGGATGGTTGATCGAATATCCCGCCGCGCCCTTCGACCTGGGCGCTTTCGCCATCCGGGGCAAGCGTTATTTCAATTCCCAGCGTCCTCAAAACACGGATTGTCGCGTTTACGTCCTCACTGGTTGCCAGGTTTTCAATCCGCGATATCCCATCGGCAAGTGCCGCGAATATCAGCGCGCGATGGCTCAGAGACTTGTCGCCCTGCAGCACAGCAAGTCCGCGCACCCGTACAGCGGGTTTGATCTGAATAGCTTCTGACATGATTTGGAGTCGGTATTATACAGGACATCGACATGAGTTGCTGCAACCGGGATTACAATTTTTTGGATTGCCGGCATATTGTTGAAATGGAAGTTGTAGAGTATACTCTTGCCCGTCGGGGAGTGGCGCAGTCCGGTTAGCGCGCCTGCTTTGGGAGCAGGAGGCCGAGAGTTCAAATCTCTCCTCCCCGACCAGTAACATCTAGATGTATCAAAGGAGGTATTAAGAATGAATCCCACATGCTTCACTAAGGAAACCCAAAGTGAATTCTGGGCAGAATTTAAAATATTCATATCAAAAAATATTTTCTGGTCGGAAAAAAAAGCAAAAGAGTACAGCAGGTATGACAATGTTAGAGTCTTCGATTCGGGACGCAATCTAGTTTGTTATTCTGCCGGGGCGTTAATTAAACCCTCAGAAAAGAATCCCGACAATCCAGGCTTCAATGAACTACGGGTTGAATTATGTATTGAAAGTGCCAGCAGTATCAATATTGATAATTTGGGACAACAATTACTCACTCGTATTGAAAATGAATTCGGGCGGAAAGTTACAATGACCGGTAAAAAGGGGAAAAGGCGTAAATTACAAGTTTACAAATCAGTTGACTTGAGTAATAAAGATGACTGGCCTTCTCACTTTCAGTGGTTATTAGATAATCTTAAAATTATGAACAAGGTATTTCATAGGATTATTCTGCCGGGTATCACAACCCAAGTTAAGTAGAGGTGTGGTTAATGAATGCAAATGAACTGCATACGATTACGGCACGTCTCGCGAAAGTTGCCCGTGAGACTTTACCGGAGCATATCCTTAAACAAGGTGGTCGAGTACTCTACACTCCTGTCAAGACTTTGGTTAGTAGTTCTCCTGTTTACTTTCTTGGTGCAAATCCTGGTGAGGTTCCAGGTAGTCTCGAAAGCCATAACACGTTCACCGTCGAGTCTGATATCCAGCGAATCGAAGTACACAGCGTAACTGGTCACGCATTACTCGACGAATCATGGAAAAACAAAGCTGCTGGGCAGGCACCAATACAGAAACGAACGCAAAAAGTATTTAGCATTATTACAGGGGGTAACGCTAAAGTTGGAATCGAACTTTTACGGAAAACTCCATGCAGTAATTTTGCATTCCCTCGCTCCATAAGTACGAAGGAAATTGGAAATATTGAATCTCTAGCTCTTCAATGCTGGCCTTTTCACAAAACTATTATTCAGTTAATTAAACCGCATTTAGTACTAACACACGCAATAGTTATTGCCGATTATTTAGCGAAAAAGCTGGGTTGGGGTTCTGGGGAGAAACGACCTTCTGGTCATGGTGGACTCCCTAATTGCTATGCTTGGAAATTACCTGAAGGACCCGTTTTGCTGGCCATTCCAAACCTCAGTCGATATTCTCCTGATAAAGAAAGGGAAACAGCATTAAATAAATTCTTCAATGAGTTCGCGCAAAATTTGGCAAACTACCATTAGCATGTAGCCTGGGAAACCTTAGAACAATGGAGCCATGATTTTTTACTTGAGGAAATTGGTTTCCCGGGTCAGGTTATTTTTGAAAAGACAGGTGCCGGGAAACCAGGTCAGGAATTAAAAACCGTAGAGATAGTCCGGTAAGGTTTTCCGTGCCACTCGCTTTTTCGTAGTGTTCATCAGGGTTCCTAACTTATACCCGGGGGTTGAACATTCACTTTGACAGTCTGTTCACGGGTATGATTCAGGTTTCCGATGTTGAAACCGTGTGGGGATATGCTTGCTGACGCTTCTGAAATGACAAAATAATCGGTTTTTGTATCACC
>DAOVJF010000156.1 GCA_030673355.1 Planctomycetota bacterium
CACGGCAATTACCAATATCCGGATATTTCGGGTACTGCCAGGTCGTATGATTTCTACCCGGTATCCGGGCGTAGATCCGAGGATGGGGTTGTTCACGTTTCACTGGGGCTCGGAAAAACGGTGGTTGATGGCGGGAAATGCATACGGTTCTCGCCTGAATATCCCGGTAAGTTGAACCAGTTCTCCGGCGTGGAGGTTTATCTCGAATATGCGCCCCGGGAATTTTACGCGCTTGATATGAAACAGGCCGGTCCCAACTGGGATGATAGTGATGCGAGTGATACAAATGTTGTTCAACTCGGGCTGGATGCGGCCGAGGAACATGGCACGATACACACGCTCGCATCGACATATGTCGCTGAGAACGACACGGTTTACGATGGCACTTCCCACAAGGGTGTGCGTCTTATTACGATGGCCGGGGTTTTGAAACATGACGTTTTCCCGCTTGCCGGTACTATAAAATTCCTTCTTGAAATGGGACATAAAGCGTTTTCATGCCCGGTCGAGATTGAATTCGCGGTAAATCTCAAGAAGCCGGATGAGGGTCAGAATGAAATCGGGTTTTTGCAGATTCGACCGCTTGTTATCGGCCAGGAATCGTTCGAATTGCACCTTGAGGATTTTGATGTCGACCAGGCGATATGTGTGTCGAACAGTGCACTGGGGCAGGGATATGTCACCGGTATCTATGACCTGGTTTATGTCAGGGAGGATAATTTCGACCGGCAGAAAACTGTCGATATAGCGAGTGAAATCGAAAAAATTAACGATAAGCTGAAAAGTGAGGGACGGAATTACGTGCTGATCGGGCCGGGGCGGTGGGGCACGGCGGACAGGTTTTTCGGGATCCCGGTGAACTGGGCACAGATTTCGAAAGTGCAGGCGATTATCGAGACCGACATCAAGGGAGTCCCAGTGCAGCCGTCGCAGGGCGCGCATTTTTTCCACAACATCACGTCGCTCGGGATTCCGTATTTTACGGTTAACCGGGATGTAAAAACCAGGGATGGAACGCTCGATATGGAGTGGCTGGAATCCCAGCCGGCGTCAATCGAGACCGAGCATGTAAGGTTACTGACGTTCGATAAAGAGATCGGAATCGCGACCGACGGGAGAAGCCGTACGGGAGTGGTTTTAAAACCCGGCGTTGAAATAATCGGTCGGGAGGAGTGAATCGAATTACGGGGATTGTATTTACAGGCCTTTCTAAATTTCCAACGGATTATTTCATCCACAAGCTTGCTCGACTTTGGTCTCGCTACGCTTGTGAATGGCACCCGAATTTGTATGTGGCTTCATCTTTAATCCCGGGGCGTAACAGAAAATTATGAGTTTGGAAATTTTATCTACGCCTTTGCGTCGATGCGCATGGCAGGTAATTCGACGATGACGACGGTTCCGACGCCGGGTTCGCTGTCGATTGAAATCCGGCCCCTGTGCTCCGATAAAATATTCTGAACGATCGCCAGACCCAGTCCGCTGCCGTCGCGTTTTGTCGTGAAGTACGGGTTGAAACTCTGCTTGACGGCGGTTTCATCCATTCCTACGCCCTGGTCGGCGATAGTAACCCGCACCCATGGGGCATCCCCAAGCACAACATTATTAACGAGCACCTTTATTATTCCAACACGGTCATGCATCGCCTCTACAGCATTTTTAATAAGGTTGGTCAAAACCCTGCTCATTGCGTCGCGATCCAGGAGAACGGTCGGGATTGAATCCGGGCAACTGAACTCAATGGTCGCGCCGATCTCCGGTTTGTCGAACAAAGCGACGGAACTTCCGACGAGTTCGCAAATATCGTTTGGCGAGAGAATGGGTTTCGGCATCCTGGCGAAGTTGGAAAACTCATCGGCGAGTGTTTTCAGGCGATCGACTTCCTCGAGGATCGTCTCGCTTGTGTCGGACAGGGTGTTTTCGAAATTTCCCGGGTCCCCGCTATAAACGCGCGACAGGTTCTGGATTGACAGCTTGATGGGTGAGAGCGGGTTCTTGATTTCATGCGCGAGACGTCTGGCGACTTCCCTCCATGCGGACAGCTTTTCGGCCTCGACCAGCCTTCTAGTGTTCGCATCGAGTTCATCGGCCATAATGTTGAATGATTTGACGAGGTCCTCAACCTCATCGCGCGAATGGACCTCCACCCGCCTTGTGAGGTCGCCCGATGCCAGTGCGGTTACGCCGATCTTCAAGCGTTCGATGGGGAGCGTGATGGTTTTCGAGATAAGGAACGCGAGGAGGATAGCGACAATTCCACCGATAATGACCTCTACGAGCATACCGGCAAGGAGCGCACGTTTTCGTGCCTGGAGGTCGGATTTCGGGATAAGGAGGTCGATCATAACCTGGTCATGCGTGCTGTCGGCCTGTGACCGTGGGAACGGAATGGTCGCGAGCTGGTACGTTTCAGTACCCAGAGTGATTTCAGTTCCGCCGCCGGCCAACGCTGCCATCAGGTCTGAATCGACCGGGGTATCGGGTTCGGACCAGCTTACAATCGGATCGAGTCCGGGCGCTCTCGCGACAATTTCAGCGCCCGCAAGGTCGGCCATCCTGGTGATGAACTCCTTGTCGAATTCCTGGGCACCCCAGAGGACATAAATTTGTTCGGTTCTTAAAAACCTGTCGACCATTTTTACGGGCAGGAATACTTCCGCGGTGAAGATCGAGGACGCCGAAATTTTTTCGACTCCGACCATGCTGATGGTTTCATCGGCCAGTGTTCTTTCAAGCGCGGCACTGTAGGTTTCGGGCGGGTCGATCATGTTATTCCCAAAAGCATACTGGTCGTGACCGGCTGCCAGGAGTATGCCGTCCGGCGAGACAAGCCAGAGTTTATCAAGGAACGCGATATTCCTGAGTTCCCCGAGCCTCGCGATCAGTTCGAGCACCTGGGCGTTTTCAGCGTGAGGGTCCATCGGGCTTTCGCCGGATTCAGAATTTCGGGCTATCTCCGCGAGCACGCGTTCGAGTTCGGAAAGGCTCAGGCGGAAATCGGGATTTTCCTGCATGCTGGTGAGTTTTCCCTCGATTTCAGAGAGGAGCGCCCCGACCTCAATGTCGAGACCGCGTGTAACCTGGTCCTGGCGGTCCTGGACAAGATCGGCAAAACCCTGGTCGAGTTCCCGTGCCGCGCTGAATGAGAGGAATATGACAAGTCCCGCGACGATTACGAGGAAAGTTAATGCCAGTTTCGCGAAAATGCTTATACGCATGGTTACTCGTCCTGCTCCCCGGGAATTTCATCGACCAGAATATCCGGCGATCCCATGAAGGCGCGCCAGAAAACCGGGCCGGGGTAAATTGTACCCGGAACAAGAGCGATGTCGGGTCCCGGAGCGAAAAGGATATCAAATCTCGCGATTGGAAGTAATAACCCGGAATCCACGAGGGCATTTCCAAGCTCTGAAAGGTCGGCATCGGGTTTGCATGACCGGACATCGTTAAGCAGTGTCCGGTTATCAGAATTCAAGGCAAGACCCGCGATATCCCACCATCCACTGCGATCGTACAAAGTGAGGCATTGGGGAAGTACCCCTTCGCCGCCTTCGGGAATTCTGAATGAAAGGAGGATCGCATCCGATGCGGCTGAAAGCGCGAGCGGACCTGGCATCTCCATGTCACGGATTTCGACCTGTACCCCAAGGCTCTCCCAGTTCGCGCGAAGTCGTCCGGCGGTCGAGATAGCCGCGGGATCGTCGCAGACTAAGAGATCAATTTTATCGAGAGGATTAGGGATATTTTCATACGATCCACTGGCGTCATGATTTGAATTATCGGCACGGTCTATTTCAGGATTCCCCTCGAAATCCCCGGCAATTTGTGCTCCCCGGCCAAGGATCAGGCTGGCTATACTCTCGCGATCCACAGACCGGGCAAGCGAAAGGCGTTCATTTAAATCCGGGACTCTCGCCGGATTGAACATGAGAACAATAAGACCATGTCCGACAGTTTCAATTCTGCCGGGAACGGCACGTGAAGAGCCGGTGTACATGTCGAGTTCATTCGATGCGATCAGTAAAGCGTCAAGACTTCCCCGTACGAAGTCGAGTACGCTGTCCTCGGCGGTTGTGTAGGAAATAATGCTCACTTCATCGAGGTATGCCCGTCCGGAGTGATGTGTCAGGGCGGCGGTAAACCTGCGACGGTCCCTTGATGGCTGCGAATTTGTAAATGGCCCGGTTCCATCTCCGGGGGAAATTGCCCCGTCCACAAGTCGAAGCGCCGGACTTCTGAACGCGCGATCGAGATCGGACTTAGTCAAGCCATCGGCGATAACAATTTCTATTATATGCGGTCCCACCGCGTTTAATCCCGTGAGATCGTCGATCCCATTGATTCCCCTCAAAGCCCATCTTGCGTCCCATCTTTCAGCGACGCGCGCGGCCAGTGATTCGATGACCTCATCGGCAGTCATAAGCCTTGCAGGGGCGTCGTCCCATACAATATTGGCTGAGATCCTGATAGCCGTCGCGCCCGATTCCGTTTCCTCCCAGGTAGCAATCGGGATTCCATTTCCAATCGGGAAAAAGGTCTGCCAGGTTTCGTCCATTAATATTGAATTCAAGGGTGGTACCGGACGCGAGTAATCATCGCTCAACCATTGCGATGTGACACCCACGACCGGACTCCCGCCGATCGGCACAATTCCTTTGGCGGTGATATTCGAAGGCGAAAAAATAAGGACGGCAATTAACAACGCGGCCAGGGAAATTGAGGGTCGGTTTGCCAGTGCCGTGGATATGTCACGAAGAAAAGACATCAGTAGTAGATTTTCACACCTTCTTCTTCAAGAACCGCCACGAGAATTTCCGATTTACCGTCACGGTCGATGTCACCAAGGGCGATATCGATAACGGATCCATTGGGAACCGGGAACTCAGCGAAAATGATCCCGGAGTAGAGTTCGAGCAGCGTTAGTTTATCTGAAATAATCGATGGTGATGTGAGAATTGCGATCGGGCTGTTACGGTGGATCGCGATATCAACCTCGGTTCCCCATACGCCGTCAAGAGTTTCAATCCCCCCGGAATGGGGCAGTATGCTTAGTACGCCATCTATATTGATCGCGGCAAGGGACGGGAAGCCCGCCTTGGTTTCCGGAATTACCGCGATATCGACGGGAGAAAAATTAATGTGCAATGAGGATGAATCCCTTTCCGAGAGTGGATATCTCCAGGAAACCAGCGCGGGATCGAGAGAGTTACTGTTAATCATGTACGGCGCGACCAGGATGCCCCGTGAGTGGGTATCGACAGCGACTGGGGGATAGGGAAGGTATCCCAGAAGGATCCATTCGTCACCTGAAAGGCTCCAGATTTCCCCTCGCATCCCACCCGGAGGCGCCAGGCATATTTCAGCGAGTGAATTTCCATCGAGATCGACAAGCTGAAGAGCGCCGCCATCATCGCGATGCCGTACAGGTCCCGGAGGGATCGAAATGGTAAGTGAATTTAATAAACGGGGTTCATCCCACGAAAGATCGTAGATCCAGAGATTAGACCCATCGAGAACCACGAGTTCATCGGCGAGTCCGGGAACGATATTTCCGCAAGCGATACTGACCACCCGCCGTCCCGGGGGCGCGATGTAATGTTCGAAGGGTGAACTCTGACCTGTCAGGTAAGAGGGATCGAGAAGATTTTGCGCGGTGAATATTTCGCCGGACAGAGGATCGAGTACGATGTTGCCGACAGTTTCACCGCCGGGGGCGTTAACTGCGATCCTGATCGTAAGGCCATCGAAATCAGGCGTGAAGGTGAGTTTCCAGGAAGGCTCCGACGAAATTCCAAGCACAGGACGAACTGAAGCCCGTACGCTCAGCAAACCGTGAACCGCCTGGAGAAGCCTGTCGAGATCAGGTTCCGCATAACCTTCGGATGGATTCGAGATCAGGGAAACAGTGGGAGGGAGACGAATGAGCCTTGCGAAATGGAGGGTTGAAAGGTCGGCAATACTGGTCCAGTCGCGCGGTTCAGCGAAGCTGTAGTCTTCCCTAGTCCATGCGACCTGAACTTCCCCGGCGATCTCCTCCTGCCCGGTGCTATGCTGAATACGGTAAATTTCGTAAACCTGCCCCACCGAGACCCCGTCCTGGCTTCCCGCATCGATAAAACAGCCGCCCTCGTTTACCGAAAGAATCCTGGCGGAAATTGACGGGTATTCGGCCAGGACCAGATCGAGTGCCCATTCGACAGTTGTGGAAGCGGTCGCGGATATATTCCAGCCTTTGCCGGTGTCCTGCTTATGGTTGGCCATAGTTCCATCGGCACGGACACCGGGAAGGGTCAGGAAACAGCAGAATAGTAACAGGTATGCAATCCTGTGGAGCATATCAGGATCAAATTATAGCAGCATTATGCGTGAAATTGGATTAATTACCTGCCAGTCTTACGTTCGACGATGCAGCAGGATTCGATAACATCCCGTTTTTTCAGGTAAGCTAAAAGCTCGTCGGCGA
This sequence comes from Planctomycetota bacterium, assembly GCA_030673355.1. Classification (GTDB taxonomy): domain Bacteria; phylum JAJVIF01; class JAJVIF01; order JAPKYR01; family JAPKYR01; genus JAPKYR01. Next base: position 6,464 of record DAOVJF010000156.1, read on the forward strand.
TTTCCATTGCCTCCGCGGC
>DAOVJF010000012.1 GCA_030673355.1 Planctomycetota bacterium
GAGAGTCGTGTTTGTAATCCGGAGGGAGTGATGTTTCCGGCCATATCTGGATGAGTGCCAGCCAGGCTCGATTCCATGCACACTGAAACCAGCATCAAGTGCGGCAATCATGAACGAGCCTGTACCGCATCCGATATCCAGAAGCGACTTTCCGTTTCCATAGAAACCGTGTTTATTAAGGAGTTCAAGTTTTGGAAGGATTACCTGTTCGAGGTTTTCCCGGCTATGAATCTTTGATAGCCGTTCAGGATCGGCAGCGTCTTTCCATGACCAGTACTGAAGAAATTGAGACCTGCGCGGGATTGAGTATCTTGGGCATGCGTATACCTGTCCGCATTCATGACACGTAACCATTTCGAGTTTGTCTTTACTCCATAAATCATCCGATTGGTACTTGCGGCATACCGGACAGTTCGGATATTCGATCCACGAGAACACGACAGTGAGTACAAGAAGAATCAATGAAATTACCAGAAGAATTAAGAGAACGGCCAGGACAATATCAACGGGCTTTGTAACGGCCAGGATGATTATCGTAAATATCAGGATGAATATGAGAACAAAAAATTTAAAGAACCATTTTCCCGGAATGGACATGCCTGATTTCGGTCCTGATTTAGTTTAACGTTAAAAAGATACGTTTGGAATTGCTTTATAACTCAGCTTGAATATTCCTCAATTATCCTGGTGCTGTACTCATCCGATGCTTCCATGATTTTATCAAATTCGTATTTCTCTTTTACAAATTCCCGTCCCGCTTTGCCCAGCTCTAACCTCAAAGTCGGGTTATTACTTAATTCGATCAGATTCTCCGCAAGTTTTTCAGTGTCGCCCATGCCGATAAAAACCCCGGTTACACCATCGATCATTACTTCCTTCATCCCCCATCGATCGGTCACGATAACAGGTACCCGCATCGCCGATGCTTCAAGCGCCGCGACCCCGAGTTCCTCGTAACGGCTTGGCATGGCGAAAATGTCGATCGAGTTTAAGGCTTTCGGCATGTCCTCATACGGAATTCGTCCAGGGAACACGATACGATCAACGATCCCGAGTTTCCTCGCCTGCTCGACAAGTTGATCTTTCATGTCCCCGGATCCGGCCATGACACATCGGATACCCGGGATTACTCTTGATGCCATTGCGATTGCGTCCACAAGGAATTCCGGTCCGTATTTCGGTTTCAATGCTTTGAAAAACCCTACCGTGACAGTCCGGTCTCCAAGCGGAGCGCCATCGGGCCATTTGAATTCGAATTTATCTGTCACCCTGTCCGGATCGAAAACCGATGTATTTACGCCGTAGGAGAAAATGTCCGGGCTGGGTTTGTCCGGAACCAGTTCATTTATCGCACTGGCGAGGAATTTGCTGGTCGCGCAAAGGTAATCGGCTTTACCGAGGGCTTCGACGATCAGCCTTCGCTGAACCATACCTTTCAATCCTTTTTGATTGGGGAAAATGGTAATTTCCGATCCCCAGGGGCTGAGAATGGTCGGTTTGTAGTCGGAACGTGCGCCGTATGTTCCCGACCCATACGCCCACAGCACATGCAGGAGTTTCGGACGAATTTCGTGGACGAGTCTTTTTACACGCCCGATTTCGGTCCAGCTTGAAACAGACGCAATTTTAAAAGGCGGGATAAAAGGGTCGAGAATTTTAACACCGGGGAGCATTTCCTCTGGCGCTGGAGCCTGGTACGGAAGCAGGCTGATTTCGCCCGGGTACTTCCTGCCGTACCAGCTTACCCATTTCCAGGTGTGGGAATTGTCCCCTGGGGCTATAAAGAGAATCCTGGTCATCCTGACTCCTTCATTTTTCCCTTAATCCCGGCAAGGATTTCGTGCATCTCATTCGCGCGCATTTTTCGACTCTCAAGCCTTAATCGTGATGGTTCCGCCCTGGGAATCCGTTCATCATTTTCCCACTTCGATATCAGATCGGTTAACGCTTTAATCGCGCCGTCCGGGTCCTCCGGATTTATCCGGACAACTTGCGGAAAATCGGAAAGCAGGTCGTTGAGATCGCCATCCGGAACGATTGCCAGGACAGGTGATCCGCTTGCGAGGTATTCATAGGTCCTGGAGGGGATGTGCCCTTCGCAGTTCAGGACTTTCGCGAGTGGTAGGATCAGGAGATCGGCGTCAACAAGGTCCTGGATGTTTTCTGAATGATCGACGAATCCCTTCGAATGGCATCGATTAATAAGATTATGATCAAGCAGTCTCTGGTTGAGACGGTAATCGGGAAGCCCCTGGAAGTTGACTGAAATTTTACTGTAAACATCCGGGTACGAATTTTTGATAGTCTCGATCGCCGTGAGGAACCTGTCCATGTTGTAATGCCCGAAAACCGTCCCGGCTGCAACTATTGTGAATTCTTCATTTTTTACTTTTTTACGGGTGACATTCTCGAAATCCTCGCGATCGAAACCGTTCGGTATACAATACACACGCGATGCGGCATCCGGGTATTTCTCCTGCATCAGACGGGTGAAAGTCGGCGTTACCATTACAACCGCGTTTGCCTTCTCCATGAGTTCTTTTTCAGTATCGTTTGCGATACGGCGATGATGTATATTCGGGATCGACAGGTACGGAGCGAGTGTCCAGGGGTCGCGGAATTCGGCCACCCACGGGATGTCGTTCGCCCTTTTAAGCATTAAGCCGTACTGGAGAACCGAAAACGGCGGCCCGGTTGTGTAGAGGATATCGAAATCGCCATCTTTCAGCATCTTCGCTGCCATGGTATTTGCTTTCTCAGCCCAGAAAGCCCGTTCATCGGGGGTAACCAGATGTCTGGGAATCCAGTCGAGTTTAATTTTACCGAGTACCCGTTGGATAAGGCTGCCTTCCCAGACGACCGGAATTTTTTTAATCTCAACACCATCGGGGATTTGCTTTAACAGTGCCGGGTCGGTCGGGTAATGCCTTGGTGTTGTGGCTGTGATGACTGTGATATCCCATCCGAGGCGGCTCAGGTACTTGACCATCGCGAGCGGACGGAAAACACCTCCGCCGCAAGTAGGCGGGAAGAAGTACGAGATCAGCAGGATTCGTCCGAGGGTTCCCGATGAGTTCCTGCCTTTATTTTTACCGGATGCCGACATTAATCGTTATCCATTTTATTGCTAGTGTTTGTACTGCCGAGTTTTTCCCATGCTTTTAAAGCGAATTCCTTTATTATCTGGATATCGCCCTTCTTTGGTATAAATATATCTCCCGGTTTCTCTCCGGATTCCCTGAAGTAAATAATCAAAAGGAGTATGAAGAGCACAAAGTAACTGATGCTCGATGCGATCGCGGCTCCGTTCATTCCGCTGATTGGCAGAGTGCCGATGGTGTAAGTGCTTGGAATAAGGATCAGATTTATAATGATATTCGTAACGAGTGTCGCGGCAGTACTCCACATTGCGAAATGAGGTTTTCCCCTGCTGAAAAGGTCTGCGGTGAAAATTTTAGCCAGCGCGAAAAAGAATGTTCCCGGAAGGAGTAGCAGCAGGGGAGTGTAAGCTTGAGTGAAATCCCAGGGCGCACCGGGACGATTGAACAGGATGTTCAGTAAAGGTTTTGCCACAATTATGGTCAGGATGATCGCCAGGAGGACAAGTACCGTTACCGCCCTGATACTTGGGGGCATAAGTTTTTTTCTTTCCGCTTCACCCTTCTGGATAATTTTTGGCAGCAGCGCGGTGTGGATCGCTTGCGGGATTATCCAAATCGTGACCACTGCCGAAACCGCGGTTGTGTAAAGACCAACCTGTTCTAATACAACGGTTGAAGAACCTATCGCCAGGGCATTGATCAGCCAGACGTCGACTTTTAATACAAGATACCCGAATAAATTCGATCCCCACGGGAAGCGGGCAAATTTCCAGCTCTCGCCGGCAAGTTTGGGATTCCATCTGGGGATGACTGGTTTATGGAACCGGAATAAGATAATTAAGACAAACGCTATTAGTGTTACATTAACCAGGACGAATACATAAACCGCCCCGGTAACCGCCCAATGAAGTCCTACGACAAAAATTCCAATGAAAATTATGCCGCATAGAACCCTCAGCATTTCGTGTACGTTTCGGACCCAGATACGGTTTTGGCCGTACAGGATGCTTTCCAGCAACATATCAAGGATCGCGATCGGTATAACTATAAGGGCGAAATATCCGACCCATTGTGGTGCGTTTTCCCAGATCTTCTGATTAGCACTGAGCTGCATGTAACCAATTCCCAATACAATTGCGGGAATAGAAAAAACAGCCGTCAGATAATACGAGTTTGAAATCAGCCTGGGTGTGTCCTCAGGTCTTTTGCCGGTAAAGTAGGTATTCGAATGGTTTAATCCTAAATTCCCGAATTGAGTTAAAGTGTTTGGAGCGATTGCAATCAGCTCATATACCCCTTTCAACATGGGACCCAAAGTACGATTTATAAGGATAGATGAGATTAGCTTCCCGATTATGATGAAGATGCGGGTGAGAAGAGTATATATAGAATCCTTAACCACGGTCGAATGCGTGATTATAACCTATTTATCATTGTCTAAGACCAATTCTACTTGAAAGTATTTTTTTTGAACTTCGGGGACAGGGCATTTTTCCCTTGATATGCAATGGTAAAGTCAGGTTTATCACTGGAGAAAAATGGCATGTCCCCGAAGTAAAGACTTTTATCTGATTACAGATTAACCAGATAAAAAAGTGACCCTGATGGGGTCACCGGGTCTTTAATTTATTCTGGGACTCCGGTTATTCCTCTGTTACGCTTTCCAGAGAGTCTTCTTCAGTGTTCCCGGTGCCGGCTTCAGCATCGTTCCCTTCCACGTTCAAGGTCGTGTCTGCGGTGTATGAAACCTCGCCGGGTATCTCGAAAAATGGTGTAGCGTGGGTAAGGAGGTACTGGTCGATAGACCAGAAAATGTCGGAAGGCAGGAAATCCGAGTAATAAACTTCGGGATCGAGTTCAACACCTTCCTGGATATTCTCAAAATGTGTGACCTCAGTTGCGTACACAGTATGAAGCCGGGTTTTTATGAGCTGGTAATGCCCGACACTGATCCATACCAGCAGGCTGCCTCGCCCGTTCTGACGGTCAAGCTCATTTGCCGGGATCTGATAAATCAGTTGACGGTCGCGACCGCCATTCATCATGTCCCCACCTATCCGTTGCGCCGAACAGATATTCAAAAGCTGCTGCATCCTGTCACCGATCGTAACTCCCCTGAACCAGACGGTTTTAAGGAAGAAATCGATCCCGGGACCTGTCCAGTCATCGGGAAGGTAATATTCCTCCGACAAATAACCGTTCTGCCAGCCCTCTTCGATATGGAGTGCATTTACACCGCCCATGAACCATGTCGAGACACCCCATGAATCCAAATCAGTCGTGATGGTCATGTCTCGGCGAGCGAGGTTCCCGGATGAGTCCTCAAGATACCACCAGCCGGTAGTTGATGCATTCAGCCCTGCAGGAGGCTCGAAACCATACGAATATGGAATCGGAGGTAACCATGCGGTATCGAGGAGGATTTCCGGACAATTGAAAAGCGCGGAGGGATCGGGAGGATAGAGAACGGTGATGAATCCCCAGTTGGCGCCGACTCCGGGAGGCAGAGCGAGGTATTCGGCCCAGTTAACCTGCCCGGATTCTTCATCAATTGGGATGCTGATAACGTCCTCGCTGGTGTCGGGTTCCATCTCGACAGGACCGGAGCTGGAGTCGATAGCATCCTGGTCGGCTTCCACCTGGCCCCATGCGGGAAGGGCAAGCAGCGTAACCAAAATAACAACGAAAGCTAATCGTATATGCATAGCAACAACCATCGAGAGGTGTTTTCCCTCGTACAGAAGGCAAATGCTACCACACGGGGGATTTCATCGCAACAGAAAGATACTTTAAGAAATAATCTATCCACCCGCCATCTGTTCCAGCCTTTTTATTCGTTCCTCGACCGGTGGATGCGTAGAAAACAGGTTCATCAAACCGCGTCCCGATAACGGATTCGCTATCCAGAGATGCGCGGTAGATGGGTTCGAGAGATCCTGCTGCGGATGAACCTGCGCGGATGAACTTATCTTTTTCAGGGCACTTGCCAGCATCATGGGCTGGCCAGAAAATTCCGATCCGGCTTTATCGGCGGAAAATTCCCGTGTCCTCGAAATTGCACTTTGTATTAGAAGCGCAATAATCGGACCTATGATCGCCCAGAGAAGGAGAGTAATCAGTCCTCCGGCACCCCGACGTCCGCCAAATCCGAAAATTGCCGCGAAACGTCCGAAATACGCAAGCATCCCGATCGCCGCTGCGAGGGTCGCGGCGATTACCATAATCAGCGTATCCCGATTTTTTACATGCGCGAGTTCGTGAGCGACCACGGCTTTTAACTCATCGTAAGACAGCATCCCGAGAATTCCCTGCGTAACCGCTACAGCGGCATGATTTGGGTCGCGTCCGGTGGCAAACGCGTTCGGGCTGTTCGAAGGAATAATGTAAACTTTCGGCATCGGGAGCTGGGCGCTGTCGGTAAGATCGCGGACCATCTTTAAGAGAATCGGTGCCGTGGATTCATCGACCTCTTTCGCGCGATACATGCCCAGGACGATCTTGTCTGAGTAGAACCACGATGTGAAATTAAGGATTACCGCAATGACCAGCGCGACAACCAGGCCGGTCTCCCCGCCGATCAGGTGTCCGATGAACATGAATAATCCCGCCATTAATACAAGCAGGAGGAATGTTTTTACGTAATTCATTTTGTCATTTCCTTAGTACATTCAACCCACAGGGAATTTGACTCCCGAAGTCCTGAAAAGGTTGCTGTAATCCTGTAAGAATATAAAACGAACCCGAGTGATCGGCAAGCCTGGGGTAATAAAAATGTCACAACTTGAGGATTATTTCTTTTATACTTTGCGAAGCCTGAGCATCAGGACAATGACCATTATCGCGATCCCCATGAAAATTAAAAATCCCGGGGAAACTTTCTTCTGCTCATGAGCGATTTCCGGTGCGGGAAGCTTACGGATCGCATCGATCGCACTGAGTACAGCTTCAGAGAGATTATCATTCTGGAGCTTGTCACCCAGGATCATATATATTTCCTGTTTGCGATTATGGGGAATCGATTCGACTGCCTGGTCCTGAACCGCCAGTGAGAATTTCCTGTCCGCAGTGGAGATATAGAGAAGCCATCCGGTCGAGCTAATCTGTCCCCGTCCCTGCAGGTAGTCGGCGTAGTCTTTTACATATTCCTCGAGGAACCATTCCTGGGTGCTGAGGGAGATAATCACATAACCGTCCATACTGTTCGTTGAACGCGCATTTTCAAGTGCAAAAATAATGTCGCTGACTTCCTGCTCTGTAAGCGTACCGGTGAAATCGGTGACAAGTCCATGCGGGACAGGGAAGTTCCGTGCGTCCTGTGCATGGACAGGGTGAGTCAGAATTAACCATGCAAGGAGAATTAACAACAGAGTCAAGAATTTTTGTGATGCATTAAACATAATTAAATTTGATTCACTAATAGTGTCATTACAGTGGTGATTAAATCGAACCTGTAATTAGTGAGTTCATCGAAGGGGTAAATTCAAGTCTTTAATCCACCTGCCTGGCGACGCCGGCTTCCATAACGAAATGCCTCATTTCACCCGATCCGATTTTATCGAGTTCCGGAGGTGGATCGCATGCTGTCAGAAAAATCTGACCCGGTGGGAGAAGCTCAAGGACCCGCATTCGCCTTTTGATATCCAATTCACTCATTACATCGTCGATCAGGACAACCGGTTTGATGCCCCTTTTTTCCGCAAGCACATGGAACCTCGAAAGGTGCAGGGCGAACATTGCACTTCTGACCTCGCCCCTGGAAGCGAATTGCCGTACAGGTTTCCCGTCCAGCGTCATCCCCCAGTCATCGCGGTGTGGTCCGATCGAGCTTCGCCCGGATTCGATATCCTTTCCCCGGTTACGCGTCAGGGCATCAAGGAACATCTCCTCAAATTTTTCAGCCTCGATCCGGTCTTCAGCAGAACTGATTTCAGGGACACCGTCCAGGGAGGCGTAATAATGGAGTGATGCCTCATATTTTTCGCCGATCCCATCCCTGAAGATTTCATCTGTTAATTTTCCAAATTTTCGTAAAAGATGGAGCCTCGTCGCGAGGATTTGGGCTGCCGATTCGGCGAACGGACGGTCGTAGCTCTCGAGCACCCCCTGGTCCGGGCCGCCGGGGATTTTCAACAGGTGGTTCCGCTGAATTAAGATGCGTTTGAATCGTCTGAGCACATCTTCATGCGGAAGAAAATGCTGTACGCAAGCGATGTCTATAAATCTACGGCGAAGTCCGGGTTCCATTACCAGGATCAACATATCCTCAGGGAAGAAATCAACAACGAGCACATTTTCAAGGTAGTCTCGTTTACGTTTCGGCGGGACATCATCAACGAGGAGTTTCTTGGATTTACCCTCGATTCCAAGACTGACTCGATGCTTAAGATCGCCGAAAGTGAGGTTTGCATCGATATGGAACGCGGATTCACCTTTCCTGATGCAGTCCTGGATTCTGCCCCTTTTACTCCTGAGCGAGAGAAGCCAGTAGATGGCTTCGAGGAGGTTGGTTTTTCCCTGGCCGTTTCGTCCCGAAATAAAATTGGCCCTCTCTGAAAATTGTAGGATACCAGAGTCCAGATTCCGGTAATTAGCGGTTTTAATAGAATGGAGCAACAAGGTTCAAGGATTTTAACACAGGGTGGGTCGAATTGGTCCGAAGAAACGCATCAAGTGCAACTTATGGGCCAATACAGATTAAATAGACTCTCAAATAAGCTTATGGTATACTATTTTACAGTGCCTTTCGGCAAAACCCTACAAAGGAGGCCTATTTTGATTACAGGTAGGGTAAAGTGGTTCAACACGGCGAAAGGCTTTGGTTTCATTGAGCGAGAAGGGGAAAGTGATGTATTTGTGCACTATTCCCAGATCACGATGGATGGCTTTAAGGACCTGAGAGAGGGTCAACTGGTTTCATTTGAAATTGTTGATACTTCCAAAGGCTTACAGGCATCAAATGTTCAGGCTGTACAGGCTGGCGAGGGAACGCCACTTGAGTCAGACGGCATAACACTGCCATCTGCCAGTGGAGTTACATCGACCGAAGCCAATCAGTTCGACACATCGCTCGATGGTGAACCCCTTTAAACGCGTGCGTGAACCGATGTTCGCAACCAACCCTCTTCCATACGGAGGAGGGTTTTTTTATGGGAATAATTTCTGCTCCACCGAGGACCTGTCGCAATTTTGATAAACGATCATTTACCAGGAATAAAGCAAATTATATGGAATAAAAAACGCATTAATTTTATTGAAAGAAGGAAAGAAATAAACGGCTAAGCCACAAAACCAGACATCATACGGCTTATGAGGTGCAGGACTGAATCGATCTGAAAGACATTTTGTCCGGTTTTAACAAATTGAGGGACAAAAAATCCTCACAGGAAATTAAGGCCGCAAAGGTTCCATTAGCGGACAAATATTCCGCTGAAAATATTAAAGACATGTATTAGCCATTAGATCGCAAAAAGTTTTACATACTGTGTTTACCGCTTATAAAGGGACATTCAGACGTTTGAACAAATATTTTAACGTTATAAACCTGTTTTTATTGGATTTGGAATTTATTGTGCGATTAAAGGGTCGAAAGAAGGTTTTAGGATACAAATGACAGGAAGGACCGAAGGAATATCTAACCCGCAAATGTATATGGCCGTGAGGCTCGGCGAACGACGGTTCGCCTGTGATCTCAACCATGTGCAGGAGGTGCAGCTTTCCCCGCATACCGGGGCGTCCAGCATTGATCCAGATTGCATGGTATTAACGCTGGAAACCTCAAGGGGCAGCATACCGGTTATTGATCTTCTGGGACGTCCTGTGGTTTCGGATTCCCTTGAGGACAGAATCCTGGTCATCTTTAGCTGTACGAGTTCTCAAATCGGAATTATTGCGGATGAACTCCTCGATAACATTGAGTTTGACAGGTCGTCGGTTCTTCCACTCCCCGGGGGGGCAAACGGAATTGAGAATAAATATTTAAAAGGAATAGTAGAGCTTCAAGAAAGTACATACTATCTCATTAACCTGGAACATGTCGCCTCATCCTGGCTGGTAAGGAAGGATCACGCCAGGTCCGGCAATTCGGTTTCGGTAGTAGATGAGAAGAAATAAAAATATAATCACCAAGTCAGAGAGACTATGGAGGCGCAAGTATGAATTATCTTAGAGACTACCGAGTAAGGAAGCTTATGACCCAGAAAGAGCTGGCAAAGGTAAGTGGAGTAAGCCAGGTCACGATCAGCTTCATCGAGAACCAGCTTTCCGAGCCGATGGAACTCACCAAGCAGAAACTATCGCGAGCCCTTAAAATTGCCCCGGAGAAGCTGTTCCCGCCGAAGACTCGCAGGCGTGAACATCGAATGGAAGTCTGATTAAAAAAAGCCTGATGGGCAGCGTAAAACCTTTATTGCTCGTGTTTCACAGACAAGAGGAAAGAAGGACTGAATGAGATTGAAGCATCAACGCCAGACAGAGAGAATTTATAAATAATTCTACCTGGCAGGGGTTGCGCTAAAGGGTGGTCCTTCCTGAAATTATCACGACTCGTGAACTGTCCCGGTTATCCGGGACAGGTTTCATTTCAGGCCTTGCACCTTAACGAAAATGCAATGAACTCAATATCGGGTCGAGGTGTCATCCTTATGTACTCAGCCATTACAGGAATATTTGGCGCAGGATTTCCTGTTCAATATTAAACATTGTTCTGGAAACGTTTCCACGATTTGCGCTATACTGTTTTACTGAAAAAACCCAACGTCAAGTTCTTAAGCATTAGAGGGTAAATATGAGAATCAAGCTGATAAATTTGATCTTAGTAATAGGAATCCTTGTGTTGCTGTTTATACCGTCATGTAAGGATAAAGAACCGGCAGAGGAAGTTGACCCTCTTGCGGGAGCGGAACTGCCGACCGGGATAGCTGACCTTATCGAACTCCTGAAAGAGCCTCACCAGGCCAGCATAAACGAGATCATGAACAGGCTGGCTGAAAGTGGAACCGACGCTGTCCCGGCTTTAATTGAGCTTCTCGGTGAAAGAGGGTCCCCACAAATCAACGCGATCAATACTCTTGCACGTATTGGTGCTCCAGCAGTACCGGACCTGATAATTGCACTGGACTCGGCTGAATTACAGGTCGTGTATGGGGCAGCCAGGGCGTTGGGGGAGATTGGGCCGGACGCGGAACCTGCCGTTGAAAAGCTCCAGGATGTTTTCAGTTCCACTCTTAAGACCGGCCAGGTTACCATAATGCATGCATTGGTGAAAATTACCGATGACCCGGATATAATTGTGATGATCCGGGCCGCGCTTATGGTGGAGGACCTTCGTTTCGATGCCCTCAGGGTATTAGAGGAATATGGTCCGGCAGCGGCCTCGTCGGTACCTGTAATTCTTCATTACCTCGAAGCCCCGGGAAGCTCAGCAAGGATTCAGACGATCAGGACACTCCAGGCGATCGGTCCTGAGGAAGGTGTAGCAGAAGGGATCGCCAACCGTCTCCAGGACACGGACATTCTCGTAATCGACGCGGCTACAAAGGCGCTTGGGGAATTTGGGATTGCCGGAGTGGCTGCAACGGGTGCATTTATCGAGGCTATTGAAACTGTGGAACCGAATTTGCAAAGAGGTATGCTTCATACGCTTGGCCTGTTTGCCCCCGAGGGAAGAGATGCAATACCGACATTGATTGAATACCTTGGCTCCGAAGATCCCCAGGTTCGAAGGGAAGCCGCGTGGGCACTTGGGCAATACGGAAGTGATGCATCCAGCGGTCTGGCAGCGTTAAGAGAGCTCGTGGAATCGGATGAATTTGATTATGTTCGGACCACCGCTACCGGGGCGATCGAATTGATAGAAGGAATCAATTAAAGCTTGAACAATATCCTCGCGGTCGATGTCTGATCGGATAGGAAAATTTTAGAATAATCTATGATAAAATGGGGATGATTACCGGTCCCCTTAGTATTCATGAGGTGAATTAATGAGACTGACAGTAATTCTTTTTATTTTTGGTTTGATCATGATCCTCCCGGCAGCTCTGTTTGCCCAGGACGATGCTGAACCGGTTGAATGGCAGAACTTTACTTTCGATCTTGAAAATCTGGAGGGAGACGACCTGACCGAGGACGATGTTTTTGCTGATGGTTCCCTTTATCTCATCGATTTCTGGGCAAGCTGGTGTCGTCCGTGCAGCCAGTATCTCCCGCACCTTGAAGATATGGTCGGGGAATACGGTGATCTGGGTTTCAAGGTGGTTATTTTCTGTACAGATGGTGCCGGGACAATTTCAACCGCACTTGCGGCACTCCGGGCCGAGGATTACTCGTTTACAATACTTTTCGATACGGAAGAGGATATACAGGACGAGCTTGGGGTTCGACGAATCCCCACAACAATTCTTTTCACGGCATCCGGCGAAGAAATCTGGCGTCATGTGGGGTACGCGTCTGGCGATGAAGAAGAAGTCCGTGAGCATATCGAAGCCAGCCTTCCCGGCTTCGAAACAGAAGAATCAGAAGAAGCGGAAGAAATAGAAGAATCTGATGAGGTTGAAGAAACTGAAGAAGTAGAAGAATAAATTCTTTTTTTCTGAATAGATAGATGGACCTGCAATTGAAAAATGCAGGTTTTCTATTTTAGAGCACACAAGTATTTTTATTCGCAACAAATCCAAATTTCATGTATTATTGGCGTTTTCACGGGCATCCGGATCGTGTAATGCCCGATTATTTCTTCTCAAGGAATTAGCCACAGATTGACATCGGAGGATTCACATGAATCGCGGTTTTTTTCATGCAGTACTGATTATTCTTTTATCCACGATATTTTTTATAATCCCGGGCCAGACTCGTGCTGAGAGCGTTATGGATCGGTACTTAACAGGCGGTCATATCAGTTTTGGGCTGTTGGAAGATGAAATCACCGGTACATCCAAGTTTGAAGCCGAACTTGAGTTGCGATTCCGGCAGGATGGTTTCTCGGCTTTTATCAGGGGATCGAATTACCGTCCATTCGCGTTCCACACCGACCGGTTCAGGCTCCAGAAAAGAGGTTTCAATTACGAACTGAATGATGACTGGGAGATTTCCGGAGGGGATTACTCGATAATTATCGCGCGTGGTGCTGCACTGAACGGCGTGGAGGACCGGGGAATTGACAGGGATGCCCAGCTGGATGGTGCCAGGATAGATGGCGACCTGGGCTTTGGGGACCTTACACTTTTCTGGGGGACACATAAGTCGGACCGCATGGATTACTACCTTAGCGGAGTGAACAGCAATCCCCGGCTTGAATCGGATGAGTTATGGGGTGGACGGTTTGAATTGGATTTCGATGACCTGGATATCGGCATAAGCTATATCGATGCAACAACCAGTGGTTTCATGGAGCAGGAATCAACCGTCATGACGGAGTTCGATATTTCATGGAGGCACGATAATTTCGATTTGTATTACGAGACAGTGTTTTTTGAACGCTTTCAACCCGAAGGTCTGGAAGAATCAACGGACGGGCGGGCACATCTCGCTGAAGTAATTTACTCCGAACCCGGATTCGCACTCGCGGGGTCCTGGGTACGCTACGATCTTGCTGATTTTGACTATGGAACCGCGCCATCACTACGAAGATCCGATATCGATTCGTCCGATGCGAAGGCCGATGATGAAACAGGATACCGGTTCGACATGCGTCTTAATCCTGATTCCTGGAATGGTAATTCAATTCGACTTCTGTACTCCAACCTCAAGGGTATCCATGATGAGGTCCGTGAATTTGAAAATTATTTTATCGAATGGTCATCGCCATCGAGAGGCGACTGGGTTGGCACGTTGAGCTATGACAGGATCGAAGGGATCCTGCAGTATTATGGGGCATTACCCGGTACCCAGCAGGATATCAGGGGCACCGTTGAGGGTCCAATTCCTGGATGGGGGAGTTTCCACCTGTTCGGACGATACACGAATCTGAAAAATGATTTTAGGGGAGACGACGAGCTGGAGCTGGGACTGGACTGGAATGTCACCCCGGAATTCACGGTTGGAATTTTCAGGGAGATATCAACCCGCGAGAAGGAACCGCCGCCTCCCGGGATTTCTGGAGTTCCGCTTGAGTCGCCAGGTGAATGGAACTCGGCATTCGTAAGCTGGGAACCGAATCCATGGACCGAGATCGAACTTAAAATCGGTTCGCACCGCGGCGGGTTCCAATGCTCGGGCGGTGTTTGTGCTCAATATCCACCATTTAAGGGAGTACAATTCACATATTACAGGTACTTCTAAGACTGTCTTAAAAGGCTGGAACCAGCCTGAGAAAGGACTCATCCGTGGGGGATCCTGAAAATCAGGACATGATTCTTGCGATCGATCCGGGGATCGATAAATTCGGCCTGGCTGTTCTCGATTTATCCGGTGGAATTATCGATAAGAAGGTAATACTGAAAGAGAAATTCTCGCAGGAGATCTCTGTGATGTTAAACAGATATAATCCCGGAGCCCTGATTACAGGTGATGGAACCGGCTCAGACTGGGTTTGCGGTGTTTTGTCGGCACTAGGTAAAGGGAAGGTTGTCAGGGTAGATGAAAAACAATCGACATTGGATGCAAGGGAACTCGCGTGGAGTGAAAATCCACCCGGTGGAATATGGAAATTGATCCCCAAATTTTTTTGGCCGGCCCCACCTGATCTCGATGCGTGGGCGGCGGTTGTGATCGGTCGCAGGGCATTGAAAAAGTAAAACTCTTTTATATCAATTTTCAATTCTCAATAGATTACCGGGATATCCCTTGAATCAGCTCTAACAGCTTATCCGCCGCGCGATGTGTATCGTCAAGTACCGGGAAATTCGATTCTCCCGACAGCATTTTTATTAGAATTTCGTTCAGTGATTCGGGACCTTCGGCAAGTGATCCAAACCCGGCTTTGAATAAACCCTCCACCATTCGGTCCTGTTTTGTAACATTGCCGCCACAGGTTTTCGAAGCCCTGAACACCAGTGGACCTTTTCCTGCCGTGGCACTTTCC
>DAOVJF010000275.1 GCA_030673355.1 Planctomycetota bacterium
AGGAAAAGTCGCACCTGATTCTTGTCGGACGGTCGCAACAGGAGCGGCAGCATGTCCCGTACGGCTCATTAATCGACATGGTCAGGGATTTTTTTCTCCTCGACGATGAACCGGAAGTGGACCTTTTTGAACTGTTCAGCGATTATCTTCCGAACCTCCGGCCATTAATCCCACCGTTCCTGGAACTGGTAACCCGCCGGAGCTATCTCGATGAGAGTCAAATTCGGGGGACGCTGAACGAATCAAATCTTCTCCACCTGTTCCAGACTTTATTCTCGACAATCGCCAAGGAGATCCCACTGGTCCTTTTCTTCGATGACCTGCAATGGGCGGATGTAAATTCGATCGGTGTTGTAAGTTACCTGATCTCCGGACTTGGGGATTCACCTTTATTGATCTTAGGCGCGTTCAGGGAGGAGGAACTGGAATCGGAAGAGGATGAAGCGCATCCGATGGTGGAGTTACTCGCGAAATTCGCCCGGACAAGTACGGTGAATCGAATTTCGCTTGAGCGGCTCGACCGGGAAGCCAGCCTGGACATAATCGAGGAATGTTTCCCCGGCGCGGCTTTTGTGAAAAGCCTTGCTGAAAGAGTCTACGAAAAGAGCGACGGGAACCCGTTCTTCATCATGGAGATCCTGAACCTCTTGTATGATGAAGGCCGTGTGGGATTTGTCGACGGGCGCTGGGAGATGAGAGGCGAGACCGCCGATATTGAAATTCCCACAAGCCTTCGTGACATCGTCGCGTTCAGGCTCGACCGGCTATCCGATAAGGAACGGGAGGTGCTTGAAGCGGCCAGTATTGTCGGATACCGTTTCCAGTCGAGCCTGCTTGGAGAGCTGATTGAAATTTCAAGGATTAAACTCCTGAGGATTCTGCAGAAGCTCGAAAAGAACCGCCGCCTTATCGTTTCATACGAGGCGGGTTACCGTTTCGATCATCACGTGGTTTACGAAGCGGTTTACTCGGACATTCTCCCGGAACTGAGGGTGGAATACCACAATCTCGCGGCGGAACTGCTTCTGGCGACCGGGAATATCCATCTTGTGGTTTACAAACTCGTCTATCACCTTCGACGTGCCGGCGAGGACGAGCGTCTTCTGGAGAATCTGCCGATCGCATTCGGGCGTGCCCGATCGGAATACTCCAATCGCCTCGCACTCGAACACGCCGAATGGACATGGCAGGCGTACAAAAGCCTGGGGTATCCCGAAAAATACCGCCTGCTTGTTGCCGATCTGATGGGCGAATGGTCGGAGGTAGCGGGGATACTCGGGGAGCGGGACGATGAATTAACGAGCGCCGAAATTATGCTCGATCTTGCCAGGCAGCTCGACGACCCATCGAGGATATCACTCTCAAACAGATTTTTAGGAGAATATTACCTCCATATTTCGGAATGGGATAAAGCCCTCGAATACTACCAGCTCGCGCTGGAATCATGCCCATATGAGGACGGAACCGAAGTGGCTTCAATCCACCGGAATATGGGCGCGGTTCATTTTTTGAAAGGCAAACTGGATTTCGCTATTGAAAACTACCATAAGGCTCTCGATTACCTTAAAAAATCCTCTTCATCGACCGAACTCGTGCTGACGCACAACAACCTTGGAATCTGTTTGAAAAGGGTCGGGAAGCTCGATGAGGCGATCGTTCATTATGAGACCGCGCAGTTTGTCGCCGAACAGTCCGGCGACCTTCACGCCGAAACATTCCCGCTGGGGAATATCGCGCTGATCCATTACGATGCCGGACGCTATGAAAAAGCGCATGAGTTATTTGTGAAGCATTTGAATATTCTCGAACAGACCGGCGATATGACGTCAAGGGCGCGGACCCTTCTGAACCTCGGGAACATATTTTTCCAGATCGGGCTTTACGACCAGGCCGAGGATTATTTCAAGAACAGTTTGAAAGCCAGGCAGAGGATGAGCCACAGGCAGGGTGAGGCGATCGTCCTTCATCACCTCGCGCACATAGATTGCGAACGCGGGAATTTTTCCGAATGTATCGACAGGCTCAGCGAAGCCTTGGTGATTCACGCGGAAATCGGCGACCGCAGGGGTGAGGCGAACGCGCTGGGGGTGCTTGCCAGGGTGAATAACCTCGCCGGACGCCATAAAGTGGCACTGGATTGTGCGATAAGCGCGCTTGGAATAGCGAAAATCGGCGGGTTTGAAAATCGAATGATCGAAGCGAAACTCGAGGCTTTGATCGCCAGGATCGAACAGAAAATAGATACCGAAGAAATCCCGGGAGAGGTAATTTCAGTGCTTGAACAGCTTGGCGCCGGGGGATTGGCATCGCAGGGTCCAAGGGCGTTAAAACGTCTCAGCGAACTCCTCGAATGCTGCGAACTTAATGAGAAAGCCGGGGAATGCAGGGGGATCGTGCGGGAAATCGTTGAAAGGAACCTGTCGCAACTCGAGGACCCCGAATGGTGCGCAAGCTACAGACTTATGTACCAGGGGATTCTCCAATAAATCATTTTAATCCTTATTGTGTTTCCTTAATCCCTGTCTTTTTAGTATGATTATATCAAGGGATTTTTAAACCCGGATAATTTTATTATTCGAGACCAGGCAAGGGAAATTCCAATTGGAGGATTGATATGCGAAACCTGTTAACGGGATTATACGTTCTTTTACTTTTGATCGGAATTGCGGTAGTGCCGTCGTGCGGCGGTGGAGGTTCGAGCGGTGGAGCGGAAGGCGATTTAATAGCCGATTACGATCTGGAGGGAGAGGATTATCTAGCGGATCCGGATACAGCACTGGAACGATTCTGCAAAATGTTCTCGATCCCCAGGGCCAATGCAGTCAACGACCTTGGATGGGATCAATATCCCTGGCCGTACACCGGATTCACCGGCGAGAGAAATGTCGCGGCCGGACGTCCGGTGAGGGTGCTTATCGAGGATGTTCCATACATTGCCGAGGATGTCACCGATGCCAGCGGTCGAGTCAGATTCTCGAATCTTCCGATTGGATTTGTAACCCTGGCTATCACCGGAGCGGATGGACACCAGTACCTTGTGCCGGTCGAGATTTCCGAAGGCGTCACGAGCCACACGAAAGCGCTTGTCTCAAGGAATCCAAATACCGGAACGGTTGAAATCAGCGCTAAAACAATCCATGACAGCGATGGCGATGGATCGAACGACGACCTGTTTTCGCTGGCTGTATACGGCCGTCCCAGAAACTTCAACACCGGTGGAGTGATTATCCGTCACGAAAATAACACCTCATATGTCGACAACAATGGAGACGGCGATGTCAACGATCCGGGTGATGAGACAATTACGGAGCCGGACGATGACGGAATTTCATCGGATTCCGGCGACGGCGACGAGGATAACGACGGGATACCGGATAATGCGGACGGTGATATCGACGGCGATGATATTCCCAACGGCGAGGACCCGGATATCGACGGCGACGGGATTCCGAATGGGTCCGACACTTACCCCGACGGGATAACCCCGAACGATGACTTTACACCACCTCATTTCGGCACGAGTGAACCGTATCCGGGAATCGATAACCTGACGCAGATCGACACTGACACAATCACGGTCACATTCTGGCGCGCGCACGACAATATGTCGCCGGATGAGGATATTTCATATAACATCTATTATTCGACAACGAGCCCGATTATCTTTGATACCGCAGAACGCCAGAGGTTCCATCCGATAAATCCCGATACACCGGATGATCTATACAACGATAACATCACCGGGTTGATTACGGGACAGATATATTATGTGGCCGTACGCGCGATGGACGCCGCGCAGCCGCCTAACGAGGATACGAATACGGTCGAGATGGAAATATATATTGAAGCGCAATAAGGGAATATGAGACCCGGATTATCGTTCGTCCACAAGCTCCGCAAGACAAACTCAGAGTGAGCCGCGTTGGGGGTCGCATGTGAACGGCACCCGGGATTTTTTGAAGAGCGGGGACATCTCTTTTCGACGGGCGAAAAGAGATGTCCCCAAAATTAGCATCTCAGAGGCCCGACCGTCAGGGAGGGCACCCCAGTAGCATGATGGTGGTCCGCAGCTTACAGATTACAATACCTTTCGATACTGCTTTCATACAATTTCAGGCTGCCCGCCCAGAAATCCTTAGACCGGACATCGATCCCGAATCTCGACACCAGGTCGGCGACTTTGCCCTCACCGGTACTTTTTAAAAGACCCTTGTACCTTGGGATAAAGCTGTCGCCTTCGTCCTTGTAAATGGCATACATACCAAGGCCGAAAAGGAGTCCGAAAGCGTATGGGTAATTGTAGAAATGAGCGTCGGAATAATAATAATGGGGTTTCAGTAGCCACATGTACGGGTGGAGGTGATTTTCATCGAGGCCGTCGCCATAGGTTTGTTTCTGCGCGTCAAGCATAATTTCGCACATTTCATCGGCCGACAGATCCGCGTTCTCACGCCGCCTGACAACCTCGGATTCGAACAGGAATCGCGAATAGATATCGACAATCACCTGGTTGGCGCCAATAAGCTGGCTTTCGAGAATTGAAACCTGCTGCTCTGGAGCGGCTTCATCGAGAGCCGCGTTGAATACGATCGTCTCACAGAAAATCGACGCCGTCTCCGCGAGTGTCATTGGCGCGCCGCGACGCATGATCGGCATTCCCTTCTGGTTAAAATTGTGATACGCGTGGCCGAGTTCATGCGCAAGAGTGGTCAG
>DAOVJF010000447.1 GCA_030673355.1 Planctomycetota bacterium
CAAATTTTACTGCCAGGCACATTGATGACCTGGTAGTTGTAATGTAGTATCTTTTTTTCTTGCTTTTTAACAGAGAATCTCAGTGAGACATCTTCATCCCCCAAGCCTTTAAAAATCCCCGTGTCGAACGTGCTTGTCGACGATATTTACAATTAAAAATAACCGGGTGCCGTTGACAAGCTCAGTGAGACATCTACATCCCGCAAACCTCGAAAATTCTCCGTGTCGAACGTGCTTGTCGACGATTTTTACAATTAACAAAAAAATCGCGTGGCGGCGACAAGCTCAGTGAGACATCTACATCCCGCAAACCTCGAAAATCTCCGTGTCGAACGTGCTTGTCGACGTGTATTATCTTAAACCTCCGCCAGTATCTCATCCACATTGTTCTCATCAATTTGCGAAATTGGCAAATTCACGTCACCATCACTATTCAATGCCGCGAGTGCTTCCCTGCAGGCGGAGTAGATCAACTCCCTCGGTTTACTGCCATTTTTCGGGCCGACCAACCCAAGCTCTTCCATCCTCAACATCAGGCGGCGTGCTTTCGGGTATCCCATATTCAGCTTCGTCTGGAGCAGACTGACCGATGCCTCCCTGTCGCCCATGCATGCCATCAGCGCCCTTCGAAGATCTTCGGTATCCTTGTCTGTCAGGTCGCCCGACCTTCCCGATCCATCACGGATCCTGCCCCCTTTGGATGAGGCGTGGTCGGCGGTTACATCATCATCGAATTCCGGCTCACCCTGTGCCACAAGGAACCCCACCACCCTCGTAATCTCTTCATCATCGACATACACACCCTGGGCCCGTATTGGGGAATCCGCATCGATCGGCTTGTACAACATATCCCCATTCCCTAGTAGGGTCTCGGCGCCCTTGTAATCGATGATCGTTCTTGAGTCGGTATAGGACGCCACATTCAATGCTACACGCGCGGGGATATTCGCCTTGATATTTCCGGTGATTATTTTGACACTCGGACGCTGCGTGGCCAGCACCAGATGAATCCCGACAGCCCGCGCGAGCTGTGTCAGGGCCGTTATACATGCCTCGATTTCATAACCCTCCTGCGCCATCAGGTCTGCCATCTCATCGATCACGATTACTATAAACGGCATACGGTCGGCGACAGGCGCGCTCTGGTTGAATAACTGGATATTTTTTGCGCGTGCCGCCTTGAGTTTTTTGTACCTGTCCCGCATTTCCTGTACCGACCATCGCAACGCGTTTACAGCGTCATTCATATCGTTCACAACAGGGGTCAAAAGATGAGGAAGTCCTTCGTATGATCCGAACTCCACCATCTTGGGGTCGATTAATATCAACCGTAACTGGTCGGCCGTGAGCCGGTACAGAAGGCTCATTATTATTGCGTGCAGGCAGACCGACTTGCCGCTTCCGGTTTGACCCGCAACAAGAAGGTGGGGCATCTTGCTTATGTTCGCCAGCACCGGCCTGTTATTCAGATTCTTGGCGATCGCGACTGTCAGCGGCGCCCTTGATTTCTTCCAGATATCCGACTTGATTATCTCGCTCATCCGCACGATATTCGTCCGGATATTCGGAAACTCGATCCCCACCGCTGTCTTCCCCGGAATCGGCGCCTCTACCCTCACACGCTTCGCGGGAAGGTTGTACGCGATATCCTTCTCCATCCCCTCCACCTGCTTCACACGGATTCCTTCACCGAGAACCACTTCTACACGGGTAACCGCCGGACCCGTGACCACATCGGTAACCTTGCAGGGGATTCCGAAAGTATCCAGCGTGCTTACTATCCGTTCCGACGCGTATTCCCGGTAGTTCTCATCCATTACCGGCGGCGATGCGGGCGCGAGGAGATCCAGCGACGGCAGCTTGTAATTTTTAGGTTTCGGCAGAACCGGGGCTTCATCCAGGCCGAGAGCCATCTGGTCGCCGGGTGGTATTTGGGCGCCATAAGCATCTGCAGCACCTTTTGAAATTTGCCCGGCGTATGCGGCGTCGTTCATCAGTTCATTGATTTCATTTTCAACCTCGACCGGATCCTGTGGGGGCGCTGAAATTTTTCGCGGCTTCGATTTCTTTCGCCAGATTATACTTTTCATCCCATCCCACATATATTTCAATAATACCCTCGGACTCAGCCTGAGGACTATAAATGACAGCACTACTATAAGTGTAACCGCGACCGGCATCGCGGCATTTTCACCCACCAGCAGCCTGAATAACCGCCCAAACCACAGCCCGATATATCCTGTCATTGCCCTCGCCTGGTCGTCCCAGTAGAACCTCTGTGTATGCATCCAGCACTCCCATGCGGTGAGGATGAGAGGTATCAAACTGAATGTCAGCTTTGTAAGCTGTCCAGCGAATGGAATCCGCCCCGCCACAAGAAGATATACCGTTCCGATTACCATCGCGATCGCGAAAATCACGCTGCCGACATTCCCGAGTACCGGCTTCAGAATATTTACAAGGAACTGGCCAACCACTCCCCCATTGCTGGAAAGTCCAAGGATGTAAACGATCGTCAGTGCCAGCACCACAACGCCCCAGAGCTCGAAAGCAATAATTTTTTTCAGGGCTCGGTTTGTATCGGCCTTGATATCCAGGAAATCGAGATTCGGTTCCTTCTTCTTTTTTTTCTTACGCTTTGTCTTATTGGGCATACGACACCTGCGCCGCTATTTAAACCGGCGCATTAATAAGATCATTTCAAATACAATCATTCTGAACATTTTTTAATATTTAACCGGACAGGCAATCTGTTATTTATAATGAACCGGGTTCATCCCCCCGTTACTGAGATTTCAGGTTACAATCATAAATTAGGTCACTCTTGTCCAATATAAAAATTTCTCAAATGATTTAATGTAAGAATTTCCCCTCCGTGCCGTTAGCTTCACGTGCCGTTAGCTTCCAGCTATCGGATAGCAAGTGCCGACTGCATCCTGCGGTCG
>DAOVJF010000392.1 GCA_030673355.1 Planctomycetota bacterium
CAAACAGCTTCTTGAGGTTAAATCGGAACTTAACCGGCAAATTGAGGTACTGCCTAATATCCCTTCTCCCGATGTCCCTGTCAGCCTTGATAAATCGGGCAATATTCAGGTCGCCACGTTTGGGGAATTCAAAACCCCCGCCGAATGGGACTTTCCCTTCAAGAACCACCTGGAAGTGGCAGGGGGACTTTCTCCCAGTGGTGGACTCGATTTCAAAAGAAGTGCGAAAATGACGGGAGCCAACTGGTCACTCTATCGCGGGGACCTGGGGAGGCTCGAATGGGCACTGGTAATGTTTTTCATAGACCGGGCGACATCCGTCGGGCGTGAATTAATAATCCCGCCGTATCTTGTCAATTCGGACAGCATGTTTTCATCCGGCCAGTTCCCCAAATTCCGGGATCAGGCTTACGAATGCCACGACGACAACCTCGTGCTTATTCCCACGAGCGAGGTTCCACTCCTGAATCTCTACAGGGATGAAATTCTGCCTGACGAAGTATTGCCAATGAGGTTAGCGAGTTTTACCCCATGTTTCAGGAGGGAGGCAGGCACATACGGAACTGACGAGCGCGGCCTTATCCGGGTCCACCAGTTCCATAAGGTCGAGATATTCAACTTTACCAGGCCTGAAGAAAGTTACGGTGAACTTGAACGCATGACGGAATACGCCGGGAAGGTTATGGAAGCCCTTGAACTTCCTTTCAAGGTAATGAACCTCGCCACGGGCGACCTCGCGCAACAATCCGCTTTTACGTATGACATTGAAGCCTGGTTACCGGGCCAGAATGCATACTCGGAAGTGTCAAGTATCTCGAATTGCACCGATTACCAGGCTCGACGCGCGAATATCAGGTATCGTCCCAAAGATCAGAGTAAACCTGAATTCGTCCATACATTAAATGGCAGTGCACTGGCAACAAGTCGGACGATGGTTTCAATTCTGGAACATTACCAGGAACGGGATGGCGGTTTAAGGATACCTGAAGCGTTAATGCCATATATGCGCGGCCAGACGCGAATTGAACCGATCGGATGATAAAAACGGCACTAGTTAAGGATTTTTTACTAATAATAGATGCATTCAGACAGGATCCGGTCGAAAAAAATAATGTATGGAAATCCAGCCCTTCCATAATTATTCCAATTCCCTGATACCACTGCCACCCCTTGGACCCGAGGTAGCGCCCCCCGAATCGCAGGAAGTAAGGTCGTTCGCGGATGAAATGCGTTCACGGATTACCAACCCGGAAGCAGATTCATCAGACACTGATGTTCACTCACCCGGTATTTTCGACCTGGCATCCCCCGACCCATCAATCGCGACAAATATCAGGGAATTTCGTGGTAATCTGGATCTTCAGTCCGGAAGCCCGGAGGTCCGAAACGATTACGAAAAGGAACTCATGCAGGCTTGTCGTGAAGTTGAGGGTTTTCTCCTGGGTATTTTATTGAAAAACATTGGAGGCGATTTCGGCGGCTCAGAGCTGTTTAAGGAGACCGGCGAAAGCTCCTTCTACAACGAGATGTTTTTCTACGAGCTGGCACAGTCAATTGGCACCAACCCTCCAGGGATAGGTATCGCGGACCGGTTGTACAACGATATTATTATGAATGCGGATTCAGCATCGGACCCGAAGGTCTGACCTAGAGGTAAGAAAAATCCTGGTCCGTGAAATTCTATCGACTGGAAGGTATGAGGAATGTTTTTGAAGAATTGCGAACGATGTGGAAAGGCATACACATCATCGAGTTCCAGAATCTGCCCGGATTGTATCGATCAGGATGAAGTGGATTTCAGGAAAGTAAGGGACTTTGTGAAAGGGAACCCAAAGATGTCTATTGACGATATCAGCGAGGCAACCGAAGTCGATAAAGCAAGAATTCTTGACTTTCTAAAAATGGGACGGCTTGAACTTGTGGATATAACCAACCCGCCACTCGAATGCGAGAGATGTGGAAAGCCTATTTCAATGGGCCAGTACTGTAATATCTGCAAGCAGGACATAGCGGATACATTCAGGAGTTCATCACCTTCGAGCGAAACCCCGTCAATGAAGAAAAAATCGTTCAAGGAACGATACCGCGGTGAATAGATTTTTCTGTACCAGATACACCCATTCTGGTATTATATTGAGGATTTCAAAAATAATATTTAAAGTTCCGGCCCAGGCTGTCGAGAATATTTATGAAGGACAGGCCTTCGAATTTGCGTTTGCCGATGGAGGCAAATAATGCGAATATCAGAAATAATAGCAAGTCTAGTACCAAAAATAAGATCGATTGGCCCCTCGAAAGGCACACCGGAGCTCGATCAGAATGGAAAAATCCAGGCTCGGTCGGATGATGTGCGGCTATCGGATGAGAGCCAGCTTCTCTCACGACTCACCAGTGAACTGAAATCATTGCCGGAAATCGACGAGGCAAAGGTCGCGGAACTCCGTGCGAGAATCGAAGCGGGTGAGTACAATCCATCATCGCACGATATTGCTTCCAAAATTCTTGGCACAGACTCAGATTAAATCTTAAACGGATTTGAAAATTGCCACTCCCGCAAAACACGGGAGTTTTTTCTATTTCTACATTTTTAAAGGTGATTAACGGTGAACCTTGGCGTCAACCTGTCGAAATCTATAATGTATGAAAGAACCGAATAACAATAACCCACCGAATATGCTTGAGTTTCTAAACAGGGTAAATGATTACCTGGAAGAGCTTATAGAAGCGAACCGGGAGCTTCTGGGAATCCTGAACGAGTACCAGAAAGTTCTTGTAAAAGGCGATACCGACGAGATCGAGAAATCAACTCCGGCCCTCGATCGGCATGCTGGAAAAATTCGAATGATCGATGAAAAACGTCGAGCATATATCGACGAATTTTTCCTGGCCAGCGGATGGGACGGGCCCAGGAACTTCTCGGCAATCTCAAACAATGTCGGCGAAATTGGTGTAACGGATGAGGAAGGAGCGGCATTTGAACGGACCGCTTCATCGCGAATGTCCCTGATCGAGGTCCTGGCGGAAGTCGACGCAACGAATTCACTTAACATCACGTTAATCGGTCAAAGCATGAGTTTTGCCGAGGTCAGTCTGAAAGCGCTGCTTGGCTTTCAAACCGAAACGACCACATATGGTCCTTCAAATGAATGCGACGACGGCCCGTCGCTTCTCGACGCGCAGGCGTAAAGCATTCAGAATTTATTCAATAAAACCTGACAGAGGTTGGATGGAATTAGTATCTCAAGGAGGATGAATCTTTGCCATCTCTATTTTTGGGTCTCGAGATAGCCAGAAAAGCACTGGCTATGTCGCAGTTAAATTTACAGATAATAGCCCATAACATCGCTAATGCCAGCACGCCCGGCTACTCAAGGCAACGGGCGGAGATGTTGACGGCGCCTCCCCTGGCCTACCCTTCCTTATCGAGAGGGGCGTTTCCCCAGCAAGTGGGTACCGGCGTTAATATTGAGGCTATAAAACGTATCA
>DAOVJF010000064.1 GCA_030673355.1 Planctomycetota bacterium
GAACTTCTCGGACGGGGATGAGTCGCCCGATTACGCCATAAGATACGCGCGTGATGTCACCAGGCTCGATTTCACCTGCCTTACCGACCACGATTTTCACTTCTATAATGACGATTGGGTTGCGGTGCCTTATTACCGTCAAATGCAAAGTAAGTACGATGATCCCGGTACATTTTCGGTGCTTTTCGGCTTTGAATGGACCAGCATTCCCGAAGGTCATCGTACCGTGATCTCATGTGATAATACTATCCCTATCCTGACATTTACACTTCCCGAATATGATGAGATCGAAGAACTGTGGGCCGCGCTGGCGGGATACGAAGCTATCGCGATTCCTCACACGCCGATGATGCATACTCCCGACTGGATTAATCATGAGAATCCCGGTATAGAGTGTGCGATCGAGTTCCATCAGAAACACGGCACCTACGTTGAAACTGTTTTGTACTTACTGAGTTATGAAGGAAGGAGTTACGGTGTTGTCGCGAATTCCGATACCCATATGTCGCGTCCGGGGAGTTATCTAAAGGAGAGCAGGCAGGAAGACTGGTTCTGGGACCCGAGACCGGGACTGACTGCGGTCTGGGTACAGGAGAACACCCGGCAGGCAATCTACCAGGCCATAATAGACGGCCACTGTTACGGCATCCAGGGCACCCCGGTCGAATTGCAGTTTTCGGTAAACGATCGGATTATGGGTTCGGAAATCCAGGCGTCCGAACCACCGGATATTTCGGTTAAGGTTCTATCCGATTCTGTAAACATCGCGAAGGTTGAAATCATTCGTCTCGATGAAACCGGTGTGCAAATTCTTCAGACGTACAATCCAGACTCGCTTGAATTCGAAACTACTTATACCGACACCGGATTTATAAAGGATTTTGCCTACACTATAATTGTTACTCTTGAAAATGAGAATATTTCACTCTCAACACCGGTATGGGTCGAAAAGTTGTAACTTCCCTAACTTCGATTAAATTCTATGCGGTTTTTTTATGACGCGGCAACCGATTCAAGGTCAAGAGCTTCCACGGCCTTGTAAAGCGACTTCAGGTTGTCGAGGAATTCGCTCAACTCTTCCTTGCTGAATACTCCACGCAGACACTTGTAGTATTCAATACCATTGATAAGATTCTCTTTGAATTGATTGAAATACTTTTGCTTGCGGTTGGACAGTTGCAGCGAAAATTTCTCCAATTCTTCACGGAGATAGTCTATATTGAGCTTCAACTCCTGGATAAACATATGCGGACGATCCTGTGTTGCCAGTTGATTCAATCGTCCGTAGATATAATTCACCATCTCTTCCAGGGTAACCAGCTTTGTAAAATACGCAATGTTCGGTCCACAGCAGAAGGCGGGAGTAGCGTTCGGTTCAATACCATTCTTGATTTGTACACTTCCGGCCAGATCATTACATATGCAGCTTTTGTTTAATACATGCTCCGTGGCAAATTCAAGCTGCTCCTCCGTGTACCCTTCTTCCTTAATGCTTTCAAGTTTCAATTTCTGGTACGCCCGGGACGCTAAACAGATGGGTTTTTCAGTAAACTCAGTATTTGCTCTTAGGTAGCCTTTTGGGCAGGGGCTGCCGGGAACCCCCTGACTGATCCGTTCGCGGCGTGCATTTTCACTGCCTGAATTCCTTAG
Organism: Planctomycetota bacterium; assembly: GCA_030673355.1. GTDB lineage: Bacteria > JAJVIF01 > JAJVIF01 > JAPKYR01 > JAPKYR01 > JAPKYR01. The sequence goes on from DAOVJF010000064.1 coordinate 1,651, forward strand.
GTTCCAGAATGGAACCAGAAGTGGTGTACTGTAGCTTAAATAAACTTCCTCACCTTTAGCGGAGACCAATTTATCAAGGTGGACCTTATCCACGTTTGTAACCTCCGGGACAAGCAACCAGGGCGTTCCCCAGCCGGTACTATCCATGTTGTAATAGCCCAACATCAGTTCATCCTCTGAATGTGAACCTATACCGCCCTGCACTGTAAACCTGACCGCTGGCGGAATGTCCAGTTCCTCCCGATCGTTTGCCGCCCAGGTCTTGTTGCATGCAGCGAAAAGTTTTTCGATTAATTCCTTTCTTTTTGCCTTGAATTCCTCCAGGATCGGTCCAATCAGATTGCCGGTACTTGGGAATGTATGCCCGCCGCAGTTCAAGCCGGACTCCACACGAAATTCGGACACCCATATACCACGTTTCGCCATGAAATTTCCCTGTATTTCCGCTGAGCGGTAATCGCTGACTTTAAGTGTTACCTTTTTCCTGAACTCACCGTTACCGGTTGGAAAGAAGTCCTCGAACTGGGTGAGATATGTCAGGAGCCGTTTGTTTATACCTGCTGAAAATATAATGGACGATTTCAGATCGCTCTGGGCAAATCCCCGTAAAGCTGCCAGCGCATCCGCAAATTCCGGCGGTTGTTTTTGGCCTCCCCGGTAGTTTTCCCTGTCAAGCTTTGTCATGATGTTGACATCGATGCTGCCGGGAACTACTAAAGTCCGCAGGTGGTCCTGCATACGAGCCTTTTCTTCCGAATCTTCTTCACCAAGCATTTTATCGTATAACAGCCTGTTTGAAGAATCCGGCATTAACTCGAAATACCGCACAATATCGCTGCCGTCTGAAAATGGCATTGCCTTAAGAACCTTCATCTGGCGTTGCACCAGGAGGTTGATAAGATTTAAATACAGAGTGATCCGGTGGGCCCGGGCATCCTCATCCTGATTCGTAATTTCTTCGTACGGCTCGCCTGCCCTCTCAGCATGGTATTTCCGCATCTGTTCGATCATTACATCATCTACCAGAGATATTGCGGATGAAATTCCAAACTTCGCCACACTAAGTGCCGTATCGACTGTGAATCCCGTTCCCATTACTGGGATATGAAATGTATGCATACTTTCTTTAAAAATTTCACCTTCTTTAATGCTTCTGGATTATTCCATTAATGTGTGCTCTTTTTAAAAGAACGCCTATGTTACATTCTTTACCATTTCAAAATCAGGCTGGCATCCATCTCTCGACTCGCAACACCGTCCAACCGATGGTCACACCAGTAATGATCCGAGGGAAAGGTTTGAGCACGGTCTATTATAACCCCCCCGACCATTTTAGTCGAGAGCCTGATTCTACAATCCGGCAGGCTTTGGTAGATGAGTTTCGAACTTTTATGCCCGAAAAAGACCTGTTTTACCCTCCAGGTAACACGTCAGACGTTGTTTTCACCAGGGTAACTCTATCCCTAACTCCTCAAGTTTATTCGCGAATTCCCTTGCCTCAAGATTTGGTACTCTTTTGTCCCCTTTAATTTTAATCCACCCGATTTTTTTCATGCCGTCCAAAGCTTCGTTTGTTTGACCTGTGGCGAGGAGCGATATGAAGTCTGTCTCGATTTTCGATAACGTTAACGCGTTCAACTGGTAATCCAGAAACGCCTGCCAGGTCACCGGAACCCACTTTTTGACAATTTGATGTCCGATAACATTCGCGTATTCCCTGATTTCATGTTGCGCGTTCAGGTCCATTCTGAGCCTGAGAAAATTCAGGAGATTATGGAGATCGATCTTCCAGTATGCTTCCGTATAAGTGGATAACGGAAGGTCTTTCCTTGCCTGTTCTCTCGCCACACCAAGCTCAAGACGCTGCTCATAGACCTCACGGCTTTTCTGCTGGATATCCTTCTCCTGTTCACTCAGTATCGCGCCCTGTTTTTTATCCAGCGATCCCATGCTGCCCTGGCGGTTGGTCGATATGTCCTGCTGGCGCCATTCATCGGGTTTCGTTGCGGCCATCGCATCGATCGCGACAGAATATCTTGTTGAATACTCATTTACATTTGCAGTTCGGTGTCGAATCCACTGCCTCCAGCAATCCATCGGAACCCGAACGTGAAGCTTGATCTCGCACATCTCAAATGGCGACGTGTGGCGATGGCGTATGAGATACCGGATTAGCTCCCTGTCCTCGCTCTTTTTTTTCGTTCCCTCTCCGTAAGAAACTCTCGCGGCCTGTACAATCGCTGAATCATCGCCAAGATAATCGATCACCCGTACGAAGCCGTCATCGAGAACCGGTAACTGCTCTCCCAGAATTTTATCGATCGGATTCTCTTGTTTCATGATTTAATAGGATTTCCTTTTTTCCAGATATTAAATAAGCCTGTCAATTTCGAACATGACCACTGTGCATCAGGACGTGATTGAATGTCAAAATTATACGTTTCTGCATCCGGATAGCAAATTTATATTCGTCCAGACTCCATTTGTGCCACATTCAATTAGTTCCCGCAGATCTGTTTACTTTATTGCTGTAATTAGTTCCCGATTGGTGTCCTGACACCCAAGATTTTGACCTGTTGCATTGTACTGACTTCCATGGCATTGTTTCATTGTGCCAACAGGGGAAGTGATGAACCATGGATAAACCCCAAAGAACTCGCTTGATTGTCTTCATAGCCTATACAGTCACGGGTGCGGTTCTTATGAGCTTAATAGCATTCTGGGAACTGGCCGGGCTTTATTTTCTGGGCCTCCTCGTGGTCGGGATAATAGGAGGGATTTTCTGGCCAAAAGGAATTCTTATCATAACCCTGGGGATCATTCTGGGTCAGGGCATCATCCTCGTAATTATTGGTGGTCTGTTAGGGCTGGGATTTATGATCCCATATGTAATATTGTCTCTGATAAGCACTGTCGGAGCACTTGTCGGTGCAGGAATTAGATATATAACCTCAATATTGGCACGCCAAGGGTAAAAGGTATTCTTCAGCTTCAAGATTCCTGCATTAAATCATTCAGACTGGCTGGTTTCATCAGACGAGAGCTCCCACAAAGCGAACTTCGCGTAGTGACCGGACACAAACCGGGTACCGTCCGGGCTTAACGCAAGGTCCCATGCTTCATAATCGGGACTGAACGTGCGTACGCATTCTCCTGTCTCGACATCCCACAATTTAGTTGGTTTATCTATAGACCCTGAGAGAATGCTCCGTCCGTCAGGAGTGAATACAGCCTGCTGGACTCCCGAATACCCGAGAAAATCCATCCCAAGCATATTGGGTGGATACGCCTTGATGGTAATGATTTCATCTCCTGTGCTGATATCCCATAGCTTCATTGTTGTGTCCCCGCTACCGGTCAGTATATACGGGTCATCCGGACTGAATGCAACTGTATTGACCATATTAGTATGGCCGAAAAACATTTGTTCGCAGGCTCCTGACGCTACCTCCCATAATCGTGTAGAACCGTCAACAGACCCCGCCAGCAGATACTTTCCATCTTTGCTGAATGCGATCGATCGTATGGAGCTGTCTGTAACATTAAATGTCCACACCAGTCTCCCTGTTCGAATTTCCCACACCTTGACGAATCCCCCGTTACCCCCCTCATGTCCCCCCGCGGCTACAAGATTTCCTCCCGGAACAAAAGCAACTGCATTTACGCCCATTAGTCCTGCGAATGAGATAACAATTTCACCGGTATTCATGTCCCACACTTTTACCACTTCGAGATCCGGATGTTCCGGTCTATCCGACCCTGAGACTGCCTGAGTCCCATCCTGACTGATTGCGATTGATGCAATGTCAGATTGATGACCGGAGAATTCACGAATAACCTCTCCTGCTTCCAGATCCCACAATTCCAGGGCCCCATTATGTACACCAACCAATATGCTTGCACCGTCAGGGCTGTATGCCACGGCGCCCACAGTTTCGAAACCAACCCTGCCTTGATAATCCTGCAATTCGAAAATTTGTATTGGAGATTCAGGCTCAGGACCACGGGCACAGGACATTAAGGCGATGACAGGAAACAAGCAAACTAACACAATAAGTGAATCCTGATATTTAGGAACTCGCATTTGGAATCCTCCCATCGACGGTCGCAGGTATATAAACCAGCAATTCCGGGGACAGACTATCAGATTTCGTTCCCTCCCGCCAATCACTTAGGTCACTTTAACGAGCAACGACTACGTAACCTGGCTTTACTCCACCTGCTCAACAGAAATCGAGTGGCATTTACTGGCTCCCTGGACGGTATAAACCCGACTTGCCCTGTAATGAGCAGTAAGTAGCTTAATAACTGCGAACCATGATATAATTGAATTCGTATTTAAATAGAGGTAATAGCATGCAGATAAAATCTAAGGCTATCCTGTTGTTAATGATGAGCGTGCTGTCCTTATTACTAACCGCTGGATGTAGTGGTTTGTTCAGCTTTATACCTCATTATTTACCCTGTCTTGTAAAAGAAAAACCATCTGAAACGTACGAAATTTATGAATGGGGGCAGATCGATGTTGAAGGGATTAATGATTACCTGAACGGCATATCTTGCCATTATTCAGATGGGATAATAGTTGGGCTCGGAGAGTACAGGGATGGTACCTCATTAAATCGTTTCGGACGCAGGTTCCCTGTAATAATCATCTCAAGTACCGGAGATGGCAACCTTGCTGACCTGCTTTATTACCAGTATTACACACTCTCAAATAACAGGGACCTTGAGAGTCTCTATTTTGATGGCTGCCTATATATACATAGCGGAGGCTCAATCTACAATATCAGGGCAAATGAATTAATCTACCTTGACCCGGCATTCGGCAGGCCGACTTATACACGGCTTAACCGCACTGTTTCGGATCTAACCTCATTTGAGCTGGTCGAGATGTATGATTCTGCCGGGTATCCAACCCTGGGCATACAGTTACACGACCTCAGGATCTTCAGGGGAGTATTTAACGGGTTAGACGAGGGATTAAAATGGACAGACCATGAATCCCTGGTTCAATTCAGGGAGCTGGGGATTGACCTGAATGGGGATAACAAGAAATGCCTGGTTATCGACGGGCCAAATTGGGAAACTAGATTCTACGTTTACGGTGCTGCTGCCGACTCATGGATTCATATTAAGACACTCCCAGGGATCGGCTACCCTGAAGATTGGAGCATTTGTACAGAGAAGGCAGCCGTGTGCGAGGATGAAGGCTACTTGGAGCACTTAATTCAAACTACATTCTGACCACTACACCCCCATAATTCAAATAACCCTTTGACATTCTCGCCAAAGGGTCTGATTCTGCGATCTGGCAGCCCCAACGGGATTTGAACCCGTGTCGCCTTTTTCGGTCCCCTTTTTTTCAAGCTATTAAAACAGGGGGAGGCTGAATGGCGACCCGGTGTGGATTTTTTTATTTACATCCGGTAGAGGTGGCTTCTGGGTAACAATACTTGACTATTTCACAATTATATTATATAGTTTAAATACATTATATCCTCACTTAGGACAGATTCCCAATAAGAAAAAACTGATCCCCGAGGTATAAACTGGAGAGTAAATGAAAATTTACGTTGGAAATCTCAGTTATGACATCACTGATGAAAAACTGAGTGCCATGTTCACGCAATATGGCGAAGTGGATACAGCCACTGTAATAACTGACCGTGACACCGATCGATCGAAAGGTTTCGGTTTCGTGGAGATGTCGAATCAAGAGCAGGCCCAGGAAGCAATGAATGCGCTGAATGGAACTGATGTTGACGGCAGATCGATTACTGTTAATGAGGCGCGCCCGAGAGCGCCCCGGCGAGATAACAATCGCGGCGGCGGAGGCGGCAGAGGTCGATACTAGACCGAAACAGCTTGAATAGCGAGTAATCTCAACCCGGAGACAGCAGTCTCCGGGTATTTTTTTAACCTGCCCGTGAAGATTGGTCCACATTTAAATGCGCCATTCGTGCCAGTAACCTGTTGATTTTATTACGTTAGTCAAGCAATCTGCAGCTAGTTCTGAGATGCAATTTGGGTCATGTAAAATCGAATTTAAAAAACCTCACTATATTCGGGAGGTATTAATTTCACTGGCAGCCCCAACGGGATTTGAACCCGTGTCGCCACCTTGAGAGGGTGGTGTCCTAACCCCTAGACGATGGGGCCGCGCAATCCGTTAATTTAACTGACATACCCCCGCTTGTCAAGACAGACCAAACTGGGGGTTTAAACCGAGTTAATCTCAAATTTATGTCGCCGATCTTCCTCAACCGATAAATGCCGGGAGATTTCCAAGGAGTTCTGCGGAAAACGCGACAAGTACCTGCCCCATCCACGGTCCGAAAAGATAGAGAACCGCTGCGACCACAAGAATTTTTGGAATGAATGTCAAGGTCATCTCCTGGATACTCGTCACCGCCTGGAATATGGATATCAGAATACCCACCAGAAGCGTTGCGCCGAGTAGCGGGAGGGCTACTGTCACCGCCGTTACAAGCGCTCTCTGTCCTATGCCTGCGTATATATCTTCCGGATGCATAATTAAATTCTCCCGGCCCTTGAGATCGTGTTAATCGTACTGCCAGTATGTAATTTCCTAGTTGAAGCTGAGAATCAGGCTCCTCGTCAGAAGGTGCCAGCCGTCGACAAGCACAAACAACAGCACCTTGAACGGTAAACTAATAAGAATAGGCGGAAGCATCAGCATACCCATACTCATGAGAGTACTCGCCACCACCATATCGATTATCAGGAACGGAAGGTATATCAGGAATCCCATCTCGAAAGCTGTCTTCAGTTCCGAAATTACGAACGCCGGAATTACCACGTATGTCGGGACGTCATCCTTCGTCTGTACATTTTCGATCTTCGCTACGCCAAGGAACATCGCCATATCTTTCCGGCGCGTCTGCTTCATCATGAAGTCCCTGAGCGGTGCTTCGGCAAGCTTGACGCCTTCCCTGAACGTGATCTCGCCCGCGAGGTACGGCCCCAGCGCTTCATCGTTTATCTGCTTTCCGACCGGCGCCATCACAAACAGCGTCAGGAACAGCGCCAGCCCGATTATTACCGCGTTCGGCGGCATCTGCTGGGTGCCCATCGCCGACCGTGTTAGCGACAGCACGATTATCATCCTCGTGAATCCCGTTGTCAGCACCAGGATACTCGGCGCGAGCGACAGGATTGTGAGAATGAACAGAATCTGCATCGCGAGTGAAACATCCTCGCGATCCTCTGTCGAGCCTATCCCGACCGTTATGTTTGGAAGAGGGAATGATATACCCGCGTCGTCCTCGATCACCTGGCCCGTGCCCTGGGACTCGGTGATGACCGTGTCCTGCGCGAAAGTCGGTATTGACAGCACGAGGTATACGAGGCCAAATACAATGGCGAACGTGAGGAAAGTCCGGTGACGTTTCAGAACTCGGTGCATAGTCTGACGGGCAGGTATACGCCCACTTATAGTATCTTAATTAGATTGAAGGTTTTTGAATGTCCCTCGCGGAAAAATGACCGCAACCTTATCGACGAGCGTGCCGTTAGCTTCCAGCTATCGGATTACGTGTGCCGACCGCTCCCAGCTGTCGTCCCCGGTTTTTCTTTGTTTGTCTTTTTTGTTTCCCTTTTTTATTTTCCTCCGTTATTTTGATTTTTAATTCGGGACCCGACGCGCGACTGGACAATTTAATGCCCGAGCGACCATATTATATCGATCGCTGACTGCCGGTGCCGCCTCCATAATCCATCCTGGATTCTGGTCGTGCCCGATCTTATGGTGACGTTTCCCAAATCCCCGCGTGCCGACGTGTTCCGTGCCATGCGACTCTGGCGCATGTTTAATCGTTCCATGTGTGTCCCGCACATGCATCCATTCCCCGAAGGCGGGTTGCCATTCCCCTTCATTACATCTATAATTCCCAACCAGGTTAAGTGCCGGATATTTTTCCTGTCGATTTTATGATGAGCCGCGCTTTGTCGAACGGGATGCTGCGGAGCGTGTCGTAGTAGTGTCGATGGTCGTGTGAAACAGACCGCCGTGATGAAAACCAGCTCCACCACCGACACAACTTACGGCCCC
>DAOVJF010000566.1 GCA_030673355.1 Planctomycetota bacterium
AGACATGTCCCCAGGGTCGTCACTGTAAGGGGATCGTCACTGAAAGGGGACATCTCTTTTCGCCCGTCGAAAAGCAGGTGTCCCCGGTCTTCAAAAAAGTGTTCCCATTTAAAAATAAATATCCCCACTGATAGGGGACATTTCTTTTCGCCCATCGAAAATATATAGGGGACATCTCTTTTCGCCCGTCGAAAAGCAGGTGTCCCCGGGGTTCAAAAAATCCTGCTGATCGATTTGGGGACACGTGCTTTTTTCCCTAATCACCACTCAGCATGATTCAACCGAGTTACTGGAGAAAAAAGACATGTCCCCAAGGTCGTTACTGTAAGGGGACATGCCATTTTTCTCCAGTGATTAACTAATCCTGTTAATAATACAAAAATATTGGATTTGACGATTGAAAATCATCCGGCAGCGTCATTATATTCTTCACCTGAACCACACCCTCGATTCCCTCAACAATTTCAACCACCTTATCAATCTCTTCCCTTGTATAAAGCTCACCTGAAATCGTAACAACACCGTCCAGCACATTTATCGTCAGCTTTTCGTACTGTACATCCCTATGCTGCCTCAGCTCTTCTTTAATCGTGTTCTGAAGCGACGTGTTTTTCATCACATCGCAACCGGAGAACAGGCAGACCATTCCGACCGCGGTAAAAACCAGCGTCATTAGATAAAAAATCCGGACATGTTTCTGATGCATTCGTGTCACCTCAAGGGGGGGAGGTACTGTGGAATTAGTTCCTGTGGGTATTATACCATGAGTAGCCGGCGATCAATCCTCAAATTATCAGCATCGCGTCCCCGAAAGAATAAAATCTAAATTTCTCTTTAACCGCGAATTCATAAGCCCCTAATGTTCTCTCTACCCCTAAAAAAGCCGATACCAGCGCGAGAAGGCTCGTTTTCGGGAGATGGAAATTAGTCAGGAGGACATCGACCGCCCTGAATCGATATCCCGGTGTAATATACAAATCCGTTCTCCCCCTGTACGGATGCAATACGCCATCTTTATCCGCCGCGGTTTCAAGAAGACGGGTCATTGTTGTTCCCACAGCGATTATTCGTCCGCCATTCGTCCTTGCGTTATTAATCCTGTCACAGGCCTGCTTTGTCAATTCACCCGCTTCCTCATGAAGTGTATGATCCTCGAGTTTCTCGGTACGGATCGGGCTGAATGTCCCCCATCCGACCCGTAAATAGCACTCCACTCTCGAAACCCCCTTCAAATCGAGCTTTTCCAAAACCCGATCGGTAAAATGAAGGCTTGCGGTAGGTGCCGCGACCGACCCTGTAATTTTCGAAAAGATGGTCTGGTATCTTTCTATGTCCCCTTTGTAATCCTTGATGTATGGCGGCAGGGGAATCATTCCGATCTTTTCTATCTCCCGGTCGATCTCACCGGATTTATCCACGGTGCCAAGTTCAACAATATCCTTCCCTGGCTCCTCATCGCTCTCGATCACGGTTGCAATAAGGTTGGTTTCCGGAAACAGGATCGTGTCACCAGGTGACAAACGCCGCCGTCTTTTCAGAAGCGCCTTGAATCTTGATTTTTTTTGGGAATGGGTATCGGGTTCGAGAAGAAAAACCTCGATTTTCGCGCCGGTAGGATATTTGTAGCCGATCATTCGTGCCGGCATTACCCGTGCCTGGTTTGTAACGAGGATATCTCCGGAATCTATCAAGTCCGGAAGTTCATGAAATATCCTTGTACCAAAGCACCCCGAATCCCGTCGACACACAAGCAGCCGCGATGAATCCCGCGGGATTGCAGGTTCCTGAGCGATCAGCTCTTCGGGAAGCTCATAATCCAGTTCTTCGGTTCGCATCTAAGATAATATTTTACGCATCGGATTTGATAAAGTAAATAATCATTCTCT
>DAOVJF010000141.1 GCA_030673355.1 Planctomycetota bacterium
ATGCCCGGGCGAGTTGCAGAGCGTGCCTGTCATCCTGGGCGTAGTAATCCGCCACACCTGATATCTTGCAGGGCACGTCCGCGCCGCCGAGTTCCTCCGCGCTTACAACTTCCCCGGTCGCCGCCTTCACAAGCGGGGGGCCGCCAAGGTAGATCGTGCCCTGGTTCTTAACAATAATCGCCTCATCCGACATGGCCGGGACATATGCCCCGCCTGCGGTGCAAAGGCCCATGACAACCGCGATTTGAGGGATATCCTTCGAGGACATCATCGCCTGGTTGTAAAAGATCCTCCCGAAATGTTCCCTGTCGGGAAAAACATCGGCCTGGCGAGGCAGAAACGCGCCACCTGAATCGACGAGGTAAATGCAGGGAAGGTTGTTTTCTTCAGCGATTGTCTGGGCACGGACGTGTTTTTTTACCGTAAGCGGCAGGTATGATCCGCCTTTTACAGTCGCGTCGTTGGCGATAATCAGGCATTCCTGGCCGTTAACCCGTCCGATTCCCGTGATAATCCCGGCTGCGGGAGTATGGTCTTTATAAATCTCATGTGCCGCAAGCTGTGAAAATTCAAGAAATGGGGATCCCGGGTCTATCAGGAGATCGACCCTGTCCCTGGCCATAATTTTGCCGCGCGATTCATGCCGCTTGCGGCTTTTCTCGCTGCCACCCTGCTTAATCATGGCGATGGTATCTTTAAGTTCCTTCACGACATCACCCATCGCTCTGACATTCTCAAGGTACTCGGGTGAATTGGTGTTAATTTTTGTCCTTATAACCGGCATTTCACGTTTCCCGGATTGAAAGTTTAACTACTAAAATTTTCATTGCACTTTCGACTCTTTAAATATTTCACGACCGATCAGCATACGACGAATTTCCGATGTTCCCGCGCCGATTTCATAACACTTGGCGTCCCGAAGCAGCCGTCCGGTCGGGAATTCATTGATGTAACCGTTCGCGCCAAGGATTTGAATGGCGTCGAGAGCCATCTCAGTCGCGCGTTCCGCGCTGTATAAAATCACGCCGGCGGAATCCTTACGAGTGGCTTCCCCGCGGTCGCATGCGGCGGCGACAGAATAAACATAGGCGCGGCTCGCGTTCATTTTGGTGTACATATCGGCGATTTTGCCCTGGATCAACTCGAATTCACCGATCGGCTGGCCGAACTGTTCGCGGTGATGAATGTAGGGTACGACGACATCCATAGAGGCCTGCATAATTCCGAGCGGACCACCGGACAATATAACACGTTCGTAATCAAGCCCGCTCATTAAAACGGCAACGCCTTTATCCAGCTCGCCGAGAATATTCTCCTCCGGAACCTGGCAATTTTCAAAAACCAGTTCACCGGTATTCGATCCGCGCATCCCGAGCTTGTCGAGCTTCTGCGCGCACGAGAATCCAGGGTAGTCTTTTTCAACTATGAAAGTAGTAAGTCCCCATGCCCCTTTAGTGGGGTCGGTTTTAGCGTAGACGACCGATACATCGGCATTCGGACCGTTTGTGATCCACATCTTCGTGCCGTTCAGAATATATTTATCGCCTTCCTTACGAGCGGATGTAGCCATGCTGACCACATCGGAACCCGAATTCGGTTCGCTCATGGCGAGGGCGCCGACATGTTCGCCGGTGATTAATCCGGGAAGGTATTTTTCTTTCTGCGCATCAGTCCCATTGATGTAAATCTGATTCACACAAAGGTTAGAATGAGCGCCATAACTCAACCCGATTGAAGCACTCGCCCGGCTGATTTCTTCCATGACGACGACATGGGTAAGGTAATTCATGGCGGAACCACCGTATTTCTCATCAACTGTAATACCAAGCAGTCCCATCTCGCCGAGCTTAAGCCATAAGTCCGGTGGAAAATTGTTATCGATATCGATAGCTTCAGCGCGAGGAGCGATCTCATTGGCCGCAAAGTGATTAACCTGCTCCCTGACCATGTCGATATCCTCACCGAGCCCGAAATTCAGGTTGGAGTACGTTGAGTTCATGTCTCTTCCTTTATCTTAGTTGGTTGACTATTTTTCAGAAGATAATTTTTTACGGCGGTTGTTTCTCGAATTTTTCTCAATTGCGGTGCGACACCTTACCTCGGCAAGGTCCAGCTCATCCTGTATTTCCCGAATGTCTAATAATTGCTGCTCGAGTTCGGATTTTTTTTGTTCAATCTTTGCGATTGTCGCAAGTAGCTGCCTGTTTTTATTTGAATTGGAGGTATCGTACATATCCAGAAGTTCTTTGATTTCCGCAAGTGGGAAACCCAGCCGTTTACCTCTCAATGTCAGCTTTAAACGTATCCTGTCTTTCCTGTTGTATATGCGTGTCTTGCCCTTGCGGGAAGGCGAAACGAGTCCGAAATCCTCGTAATGACGGATGCTGCGCGTCGTGATGTCGAACTCTTTCGCGAGCTGACTGATGCTGTATGTCTCGTCCATTAGATGAAACTCCGTGAGTACACAAAACCTTAAATGAAATTTACGTAAACGTCAAGGTAAATCTTCGCAGGTTTAATATCCAAAAAAAACCCTCATTCCCCGATTTTTTCTGTCAGGTTTACATCCTCCCAACCGTTAAGAATATGTCTCGTGATTTCTGACATAAAAAGTATGCTAAGGAACCCGACATATGATTAATGCTGATTCTAAAATCGTTCTAAAAGGGGATATTTCCCTTATTAATCAGAATCCAGCGCTGATCCTGAATTCCAGGCAGACAAAAACACCCCTCGGATCCGATGAATGGATCCAGAATTCTGTCGATGCCTGCAAACATTTTATTGGTGACGGCCGCCCGTTAATTGCGTCAATCGGTATGAATACATGGGAACTCATTTTATGGTCTATGGGTGAGTTCAACGGCCGGGGAATTATAATCTGCCCGATTAAATCAACCGGCGCATTTGAAAATTCAATCGAGAAAATCTCATGCGATTTCAACCTTAATCCAGATAACCACACATGGGTATTCATCCCGGTTCCGGGTAATACGCGGTCGGAAAAATCATGGTGGACGGATAGAGATCAACTTGCGTTTGAGATTGCAGGAAACATTGTGCCGGTAAGCATCAGGGATGGCGGTTGCCTCGATACATTGATCGGGAAAGAATTGGATAAATCCGAAAAATCCGTCGATTTGAGTTTCCAGACCAGTTACCAGCCTGCGCAAAAAGAGAGAACGAAGCTGGTAGTACCCGAATCATGTCCTGTTTTTCTCAACTGGTACCATCTCACACACTGGACATGCCGGACATACAAGCCATGGCCCGGCGAGAAACCATCGGATTTTTTCCGGGCCATCGTAAATTCCCGGACTGAGTATCCACGATCCGCCTCATGCACCCTGAAACGGATTCTCGCTGAGAATCGATTGAGAGCATCCGGGAGCCAAATTCGTAACGAAACTCCCGTAGTTGCGTTAACATCGCTTGAACCATGCGATGCCCTTGAATTAATGAAATGGCGAAAACGGTATGTGCGTCCGACATTCGAGCCCTATGGAATCGCGATTTTCTGTCGGGCAGCGATGAAAATAGGAATCAGGCTTGTGAAATATTCCGGACCGGACGAAGACAGAAATGATACCGATATCACGCCCGAATTAACACAGGGCTATGGTAAAGGGGACTGGCCGAAGGAGCAGGAATGGAGGTCTATTGGGGATGTGGACCTGTCGCTGATCCCCGATGATGAAGCTGTTGTACTTGTTCCGTCCAAAGAAGAAGTCGAGGAATTTCAAAAATTGACCCGGTTTGAAGTAAGACCGCTTGAGGAGGGTTAATTTTAATATCCCATCTGAGGGGGGTTTCAAAACCATACATACTCCCTCTCCATATCAACGTTCTCATAAAGCTGGCTGAGTTCATCCAGATCAGAATCAATCAACGGAGCATCAAGAGTGTGCCAGAGTCCGATCTCAAGCCCCTTGAACTCAAACCAGTTGTAGTTCTGCCTTGCGGCCTCGTAATTCGCGAGCATGTCCTCATCCATGAACACCGGAAGCAGGAACGGCTGGAGAATTATCACTGCTTCAGGCTGGTGAATTCGAATAAGGTCGATCCCATTGATCCACCGTTCTTCCCTGACCCTGAGAATTCCAAACATGTCCTGGATTTCAATGTCCGGACGGGCGTAAAATCCGATGACGCCAATTTCGAGCGTTGAGATCATCGCGGAATCTTCAAGGTGGTTTCCAAGCCAGAGTGTCGTGGCGGCATACGATCGCTCCCTTAGATCCGATGCTTCCTGAAAATGATCCCCGTCGAGTTTGAGCGGGCCCAGCATAATACTTGTCCATATTAATACCAGCACGATTGTAATAAGGCCTGGAACACTGATTAATACTGATTTCAGCCCTGCTGCCTCCCCCGCGCTGTCCTTTGGTTTAACAAACAGGCCGGCTATTAATTCAATTAGCCATGTAAGGCCGATTGCGACAATGTAGTAAATTCCGGGGAGAACCGGCACGAAATACCAAGGGAAGAACTGCGCGTAGAAATTTCCACTTGCGATGAAACCCACCGCGTAGAGCACTGTGAAAACCACCAGGGGTTTCACATCCCGGTTACTTAATATCGACAAACGGAATATTCCGAGTATTAAAGGAACGATCATTATCCAGAACGGTGTCACCGCGACAAACCATCGCCCCGATTCGCCCATAAACACCTTCCCGAACTCTCTGATGACAATTATTACGCCTTCATACCATTCTTCTGAGAACATCCTCGCGCCATGGATATATTTCGCCTGGACACTAGTCGGGATGATGTCACCGAAATATAAATATCCGAGAAGGAAGTACAGACCTGACATCAAAATGGATGGAAGTATCTCCTTGATAAGTTTACCCGGCGATTTTGATATCTGTTTCCACTGAAGGACAATTACCGAAACCAGGATAACTCCGAAAATCAGCAGCCCATCGAACCGAACCCAGACCGCGAACGCCGCTGCAACCAGGCTCCATGTATATTGCTTCTTAAAAAGGAGGATAAGCGACAGCGTAATTACAAACAGCGAAAGCGAAATTTCCATGCCGCTGAAACTCGCGTACATATAAACCGGGTTCGTCACCATCAGCACACCCAGCAACATACCGGTCCACTTGTTTCCTGAGAGCAGACTCCCGAGCCGGACCACGCTCAGGATGAAACAAATCTCGAAAAATACACCCCACATTTTTACCGAGAGAATTATATCGGAGGTGATGAACCGTCCCAGTGCAAGCAGGAACGCCCAGGCCGGGGTCGTGACAAGCCAGATACGTTGATCCAGGTTAAATGTAAATCCGCGCCCCTCGGCAAGGTTCAACGCGGATTTCATCGTGATGAAAGCGTCGTCGCAAATTATCGCGGGGAAATGAGTGCGGAAGTAGATAAGGATTAATACCGGAATTAAGTAAGGCAGGTGTGGAATCAGAAAACAGATGCCTGAATCGACAGGACACGATGCAATTGTCGGGAATTGAAATTTTGTTAGAGGCTTATCGTCCATACTATCCTGCGCTGGAGCACTGCATGACAGGATATGGAAGATCGCCATTGGGGTCAAGTTAAGCCGGCCGATCTCCGGTGTCTTTAAGTGCGGGTTTCATCCAGAAATACATCAAAACTGTCTGGGCCATACTCAAAAACACAAAATACCATACCCATGACGGCAAACCGAACCATAGACTGCCAATCTCGTTCCATCGCCAGAAATCCATCGCGAGAATAAAGATCAACAGGAACCCGAGAAAGTACCAGATTTTCCCCGGTTCGATTTTCGGCAGGCCGATCGGTCCGGTGGCTATGTGTACGATGAAATAAACCAGCACTGTCCCGCCAATCACAGGCACTGCCGGCAAAAATCCAAATGACGGCATATTCAAACCAGGGATCGCGTATAAAACAACCACGAGCTCTCCCAGAAGAATCGAACAGATCGCCGGTATCGCTCTCGGGTTTTTCAAATACAGGCCGAACAGTACCGACGGGAAAAGTACCGCAAGCCCGGTAAACGCCTGACTGACAGCCATGTCCACAATATTTCCAACCGGGTTCAACGCTATCGCCAGGCCCGCGATTGCAAGCACCGCGACAAACCATCGACCGGCAAGGCTGTTTCCCGAATCCGGATTTCTAACCGCTTTCCCGGTTTTGTTGATAAACGGAAGAATATCCCGCGTGAAAATCGATGACAGCGTGAGAAGCTGTGAATCCATCGTGCTCATCAACGCCGCCAGCCCTGCCGCAAGAACAAGCGTACCCATGAAAGGACCCGCGATCGAGGTCATGAGTAAATTCATAATATTGTCGGACGCTGTTCCCTCGAGGTCCGGGTAATCAATATGCCCAAGCACTCCAAGTGTGACAGGAATTATGAAAACCACCGTGCAGATCGCCGGATACAAAATCGCGGTGCGCGCGAGCGACGATTTATTTTTAGCGGCGTAAAATCTCTGGAAAAGCTGCGGAAACATCGGGTCGCAGAAAAACCAGAGCAGGATAAATCCGAACCACATGCCCGGAACATATTTTCCTGTCCCGCCCGGACGTGAAAATAATTCAGGATTGGTTTCCAGGACATCGTGCAACCCCTTCGAGATTCCTCCATAGTGCGACCCGACTATAAAAAGCGCCGACACCATCAGGATCACCATCAGGAAACCCTGGAAAACATCGGTCCACGCGACAGCCTTCAGTCCGCCCCGAAGCGTATAAACCAGAATTATCGCCGTAATCAGTACCGCTCCCCAGACCTCGGGCAATTCAAAAAGCTGGTTCAGGACTTTCCCGCCAGCGATTGGCTGGATCGCCAGGTATGGAACGGTAAAAACTATCATTACAAGCGCGAAAAGCCCGGTCAGAAACGGGTTCTTATAAATGTGTCCGATCAGTTCGGCGGGAGTTACAA
>DAOVJF010000213.1 GCA_030673355.1 Planctomycetota bacterium
AGCTTCCCGCTGGTTCCCTCCGCGATCCCCAACTCGGCATACACAATGGGACCGAATCGCATTTTCGATTCATACAGCGTACCTGCGACCCTGTCAATCAATGAGATCGCCCCTTCCGGACAGACATCCACGCAGGCGCCGCAACCCTCGCAAGCGTAATAATCAAATCCCGGATATCGAGCATCCGAATCGAATTCAATTGCATCAAACCTGCATGCCGAGAGACAAGTTCCGGAGCCCCGGCAGTTGTTCTTATCGTGCTTTACGAAATATCCGCCGACATAAGGCTCTGATTGAATTTCCCCAACCGGGTTGAGAATCAATGGAAGATTGGACGCGTCGACATCGCAATCCGCAAGCACGGCGGGAGATGCGAGCTCTGCGAAAACCGCGACGATCGATGTCTTGCCGGTTCCACCCTTTCCGCTGATCACGGCGAGCTGTTTCATGCCCCAACCCCCGATTTCGCAACTTCCATCAAACGATGGAGAAGCTCGACATACATTTCATGGACATCCGGGAGCACATCCGAGGCAATGTCCCCGCGCGAGTACGCGACTGCAATGCGACGGTCGAACGGGAACTCACCGAGCACCGGCACATTTTCGCTCGCGCAGTAATCTCTCACGCTGCTGTCGCCGATGTCCGAACGGTTGATCAACACTCCCAGCGGCAGATTGAGCGCCTGCCCCATTTTGACGGCCAGGATCAAATCATGAAGCCCGAACGGGGTGGGTTCGGTCACCAGAACAAGATAATCCACAGCCTTCACCGCCGCGATCACGGGGCAGGATGTTCCGGGTGGCACATCGATCACGACAAGCTCCTCACCGGGCCTGACATTACCGATTTCCCTTACAGCATGTATTAAAGGTTCACTCCGGGCTTCACCGATATCGAGCGTACCCCTGGCGGTAAGCCCATGATTCCAGGTTCCCTCCTCGACGGTGCCGATTTCGCGATCGATCTCAGTTAAGGCATCCTCCTGACATGCATAAATACAAGCGCCGCAACTGTGACAGAGTTCCTTCAGGAATAATGGTTTCCCCTTGATCAGGATAACCGCGTTGAACCGGCAAGCCTCGCGGCATGCGCCGCAGGAAGTGCACAGATCCATATCGACAGCCGGGATTTTTACGCTGACCCGCCTTGTATTAGTGATAGTCGGTTTGATGAAAAGGTGAACATTCGGTTCCTCAACATCGCAATCCAGGATTGTGACTGGAAATTTAGAGACCGCTGTGAGGTTCAGAGCAACTGTTGTCTTTCCCGTACCACCTTTTCCAGATGCAATGGCAATCCGCATTGGCTTGGTTTTTGGAGGTTAGCGCATGTGACCCTGTCTGGACGGTCCGGAAGTCTTGTCAAATCCTCCGGCCTTGAACTTATCAATCGTGTCACGGACCGTACCGGATGCGCCCGTACTGATATTAATCCCCGCCGATTCCAGGACCGAGAACGCCTTCGGGCCGACATTACCTGTCAGCAACCATTCGACCCCTTTATCCGCAACCGACTGGGCCGCCTGCATGCCCGCGCCATGCGAAGCCTGCTGGTTTTGAAGGTTATCGATGATCTCGACAATCTCATCGGTTTCGGTCTCGACAACAAGGAAATATCGAGCGCGCCCAAAGCTTTCATCTATACTGCTGTCTAAATCGGTTCCAAGGGATGTTAACGCGACTTTCATCATTAGCCCTCAATTGCTGGATGGAATGTCCACATATTACTCCTTTATTTAACCAACCGCAAACACATTGACGGTAAGGGTGCATCAGGCAGTTGAATTTGTCTGGAAAGGAGCGCAGAGAATCAGGACTCCGGGGATGAAATCCATCCTGTGAAACATTTCGAAATTATTAACACAGGATAAAGTTACCTCCTGGCAAATACAATGCCGGGCGTTACCCCTGGAGCCGAAACAGCGGAAAGAAATGTTGGAAATGAGAGTAAGAACGGGTGTTTCGGGATGGCAGGCCGGATTAATATTATATAATATGATTACACTATTAGCGATTTAAGGAAAATTGCGGGAAAAAATCCCTGGAGAAACAGGTCATATATGAAAGGATATATTTGATAATAACATGCGATTTTCGGGTTAAATAAAGCGAAAGGGGTGATTATCGGTAAATGAGGGTTTATTTTTCGGTCATAAAACCTTAAAAAAAAATCGCATTTTATGCTCTTGAGAGTTGCAACTCTGCGATAAACGTGTAATAATCACTATCAAGAGTTATTGAAATATAACTTTTAATCCTAGTAGTAACATACAAAACAATTTAAGGAGGCAACAGTATGAATCGATGGACGGTTCTATTCGTGGCGGTTGCAATAAGTCTATTTGTCGCGATAGGATGTTCAGGCAATGGCGGCGCAAGTCCTGTAGCGCCGGCAACCGGTCCGGAAGTCACATCCGGACCTGATTTTACAGGACAAGCAGTGTCTTCAACGAACACATCTGTACTTGGGTACTATGACTGTTATTTTGATGTCGAATCCCAGACAATGGAGGTTCTTGAGGACAGAACGGCGATGTATACACTCAACATCATCCCGTTTCTCAACCAGATGACCAGCCCTCAGTACGGAATTACATTCGGGTCGCTGGTAGTTGATGAATCTGACCCGGCAGTAATTAAAGTTGCTGTCGAATTCATTTTTCATCATCCATTCCCGATGCTTGAACAGTATAAGTGCTACGACTTCATGGGTGCGATTGTCACCAATGGTGATTCATCAATCAATTATGATGGTCTGATGGTCGGTAATTACGGCACTGATACGTACATGACCAATGCGGATTGTTACACCCGCTGGATGAACCCAAGTGAATTCACCACCGAGTTGATTTTCGGATGGGCGCCTGGTGGAATCCAGAACCTGGTAGGTAACGCCAACCTGAACCCAGCCAAAAGTTATGGCATGGGACTTGGTGCTGAAGACAGTGTCTGGGACTGGCTGACAGGCGGAATGAACAATGAAGGGATCTTCGAGACCGGCATGGGCCGAATAATGAACCTCGAATTCCCGTTCCCGGACGACGGACTTGCGTTCGGTTATTTAGCGCTCTGCTGCTGGGAAGAGCAGTTTGATGGGCCTTACACACCGTACCACCGCGATGAGCCGATCGCGTGTCAATTAGAAGTTTCCGAAAGTCTCTGGTACGATGGCACCAGTTCCGGTGGTAACCTGATCGCCGACATCAGTCTGTGGTCATGGGAAGCACCTCCGTCAGTAGTTAAAGTCGAATCGACTGTAATTGCCGGTTCGGTTGATGCTACGGGTCCGACCCCAGGTGGCGACAACGTTTCGGTTTGGAGCGTTGATGTTACTGCGGAACCACTGACAACAACAGAAGGCCATGAGGTCTGGGTAATCGCTGAATGCTCCGCATATGGGTATTACCCAATCACAGAACTCGGTGAAGTGCTCGATATCCCATCTGCGAATGGGGCTCTTGCCGCATTCTTCCGGTTCCCTCTGGTTATATCACCCGAGCAGTTCAACTCATGCCCAAATATTGTCTCTGGTGTAACAGGAAAAACTGATCCTCACTCAGCCGAGACCTGTACCTACAACGTAACAGCAACGGATCCTGAAAGTGATCCTCTGACTTACTTCTGGGTAGTTACAGATGTTCTCACCGGAATGCCAATTGGGGCATACAACGGTGTGCAAGGTGACGGTGCCGGAAATCTCGATATTGATTTCTCACTGTTCGCCGTAACAGGAAACAGCTACGACATAAACTGCGATGTTTATGACCCACTTTGCTTTACTTCAGCTGATACGCTGACAGTAACCATCGTATGCTACACTGAATATGTATCCTGCTTCCCTGATTATGGCCAGAAGGATGATCCGGCAGCGACAGTTCTGATCGAACTAACAAATTGTGAAGATGGCCCAGACTTTGCCGCATCTCTCGATAATGGTGTAGATCCAACGATTATCGGATCAGCCCTAACCTGGGTTGACAATACGCATTTCAGTGCGGATTTCGATCTCACTGGCGCACCACTCGATTTATACGACCTTACAGTTGTGAACGGGTGCGGCGGTCCCAGTGATGTTGGTCTCGAAGCATTCGAGATTATATCTGCAGGTCCAGTACTCAAAACGTGCGGTGATCTGCCCGGTCCATTCGCAACCAACGACGAGCATGACATCTCCGTCGTCGGCACGACTGGCTTCGGTCACGACGGTGTGTACTATCACTATTCAACTGACATATACAATTCGTTCCAGGTCTGGCACTACCCGCTGGATTATTCAGCAGCAGCGACAGTGCACTGTAACATCAGCGACCCATTCTTCTTCAACATAGCAGGTCTTCTACGCAATGCTGACGACCTGAGAGCTATCGAAGTAATGGCACAAGGCTCATTCTCGCTCAGCAACTGGAACTCCCAGCCGATGTCATGGGGCGGTTATCCCGCCAATGGCCCGGTATGGTGGGGCGGTCCTGATGGAGCGCTCGATAACGGTTACCTGTACTTCAACATGCAGTTCCATGACCTTGAGCGTGAATTCTCATCGACAGGTCGACATTGGGGTTACTGGGGTAACAACCCAGCCGGTGTTGACGGTGCTACATACATCCTGGATCCTCCCTACGGTCAAAGTAACTATGGCTCCTATACCGGTTACTATCCCGCGGATCATTCAGGAAGTGTTGATGGTATGATCTCAGACAACGAAGCCTACTGGCATGCAGTCGATAGCGATCCTGAAGGTTTGTCATCACCATTCAACAGGATATTCTATTACCTGGAAGGTCCTCCGGATGATTACGGCATTGAAATCATGCAGAACGTTTTCAATATGGCGTTCCCGGTGAGTCTCGGCACGATCGACGCTCCTTACGATGACACAGGCGTGATTCCTGTTGACATCACCGTTGTAAACACTTTCGGAAACACGCCGAGTTGTACAGAAGGCAACTGGCTATGTGTCCTTGAGGACAACGGAGACACTACCTGGAGCTTCGCAGTATTCCAGCAGGATGGCGATCTCGTCGGCCGCATCGGTCCTTATGATGGAACTCCGTGGCATCTGGATGCAGATGTTGAGAATCAGGAAGCTCATGTCTGGTACGATGATGCCGGTACTCCAAGATATTGCATCTTCGAGTTCCTCTAAACCGAAGATCATAATTCAGCTATCATTGATTAATTCGCCCCCTCATATGAGGGGGCTTTTTTTAGGTGTGTACGTCGGCAAGCTAAGGGGGACACCTGATTTTGCCCCAGGGGGTCGGTAAAAGCTGGTGGGGAATACAAAAGGCAAAAATAGGTGTCCCCGATCCTGATATGATCCGTCAGAAGGCAGGCCGATTAGTTTTTATCTTACGGGATTGGCCAAAAAATTAGAAGCAAAAGGACCTTTACAGGAAATCCGCAAAGGTCCTTTTTTTTACGTGTCCAAAAATTCTAATCCGTACTGAACTTGATTCCTTGCGCGAGCGGCAAT
>DAOVJF010000214.1 GCA_030673355.1 Planctomycetota bacterium
AGTTCCATCGAGCGTCAGAATAAATTCGCGGGTATGGAGGTTGTAGGAAAATTCGAATTTATGTCCGCCATGCTCACTGGCGCCTTCGTCGATCGTAATTCTATCCTGCTTACCCTCGTCATCTTCAAAGAAGAGAACGAATACCGGTTGCTTTGCCCGCCAGTTTGAATTCCTGCGCTTTTCGGTTTCCTCTTCCGACCAGCTTGGATCGATAAGGGCTTCCTGGAAATCGAGCCAGAGGTCGTTACCCTCACGGGTCCTCTCGCCGATCCCGGAGAATACCGATTGTCCGCCGTGGACTTTAGCGATGTTATTGATCAGCTCCATGATCAGAACCGTTTTCCCGACGCCGGCGCCGCCGAACAGCCCGACCTTGCCGCCCTTGGGGATCGGTGCAAGCAGATCGACGACTTTCAGGCCCGTTTCGAAAACTTCGGTTTTGGTTTCCTGGTCCGCGAGTGGGGGGGCGCTCCTGTGAATCGGGTATCGTTCATCGGTATCGGGGGGCATGTCCGGGTAATCGATGGGTTTACCGACAACATTGAAAATGCGTCCAAGGCAGTCCTCACCGACCGGAATGGTAATGGATGATCCGGTATCCTCGACCTTCATGCCCCGTACCAGCCCGTCTGTGGTTGTCATAGAGATACAACGGGTGGTTGAGTTGCCGAGATGCTGTGCGACCTCGACAATCAGGTCTATCCCCCGCGCATCGTCCCTGATCCGGAGGGCATTCAGAAGTTCCGGTAAAGCATCGGGCGGAAATTCGACATCCACTGTGGGTCCGATTATCTGTGTAATGACTCCGTTAGCCACAATATATGCTCCTTGATTAAACTGTCTAACACTGCCTTATTTTGCTATATTTACTGCCAAATTCGCGATTGGCAGGATTTTATGTTCATTCTAACCGACCAGTGCTTCAGCACCGGCGACAATTTCAGAAAGTTCCTTTGTAATAGCCGCCTGGCGAGCTTTATTCCGATGGAGGGTAAGAGTGCGGATCATGTCGCCGGCGTTGTCAGTGGCGTTATGCATTGCGCTCATACGTCCGCCGTGCTCGCTCGCCAGGCTGTCCGCAAGCATCTTGAACAGCACCACTCTCGCGTATTTAGGAATCAGGATTGTAAATAATTCCCCCGGATCGGGTTCGAAAATATATTCACGGGTACGAGTACGAGACCTGTCACTATTACTATCGGATTGCAGGCCTATAATTGGCAGAAATTGTCTTTCGACAATTTTATGAACGATCGCACTCTTGAATTCCGTATAAATAATCTCAACTTTATCGAATTCTTTACTTAGATAGCCATCCGAACACAGGTCTGTCATTTCCTGTAGCAGCGGGATGGGTAATGATTCATCAATCGAGAAGTACTTCAGTGAATTCGGATGAATGGACCACTTGCGTCTTTTGAAATAGTCATGGAGTTTTTTACCGACCAGAAGAAGAACGACCTCGATCCCGTCGGCTTTCGCCTGTCTGGAATGTGATTCAATTTTCCTGATTATATTGGCGTTGAAGCTTCCACAAAGTCCCTTTCCTGACGCGACGCCGATTAGCAGGAGATTTTTAACTTCCTCGCGGGGTTTCATGAGTGGATGAAAAACGACACCGGGTTCGATAGCTTCAGCCAGGTGAGCGAGTATCTCATCCATTTTCTCGGTGTACGGACGCGCGGATTCGATACGCTGCTGAGCCCGACGGAGCTTGGTGGCGCTGACCATCTCCATGGCCCGGGTGATCTGGCGTATGCCGCTCACCGATTTAATACGTTGTTTTAAATCACGAAGGCTGACCATTTTTCTTTTTCAGTTACCGCGTATTTCGTGCATGAGTTCGGATTCCCCAAGCTCGGTGAGTTCCTGTAGTCGGTCCTCGCGCGAAAGTGGATCGATCGGGCTGAAATCTTTTTCACCGGCAAATAAAACTCCATCCTGCAGGTAGATCATTTTAGCCGCGGTCAGATGCCGTCCCGCCGATGTAAGGCCGACAGCGTAAAATGTCACAACCAGCCTGTCGTCCGGATCAAAAGGATCGTAATTATTGAAGGTGTTAGTAAGCTGTGTTAAGTCGATTGAGTATGAGAAGAGGCCGTTTGTGATGTCCTTCCGGGTCTGTTCAACCACCGCACCATTAAAAGTGGCTGAGATATTGACTGACCCTTCCACAAGGTCGTGTTCGAGCAAATCGCCTGTCAGGACAACCATATCTGAGTTCGGATCGAGGGGTTGACGTTCGGGCAGATGGAAATTGATCGCGACACTATTATTATCTTCGATCACGTAAATCTGCCAGTCGGATCCTGGATTTACGCCCAGGATCCCTCCAGTCCGATCTCCCTGGATCAGTGTAGCGGCGACCTCCCAGATTCCGGGATAATCAAGTTTGAACCTCTGGCCCATATCGATGGCGTACCCGTCGGAATCGGTCGCGACGCTGATAGTTCTCTGGTTACCAAGCGGTGGTGTAATTACAAATTCCACTATGGAATCAGGCGGCAGCGGGAGGAAATAGGCCCCAGGTGTGAATGCCTGATTCTTTGCAACAATCGATCCCGGGCGAACTGCCAAATTGTGCAGGATAAGGTTATGCACACCCCATCCATCACTAATTAGTCCATCATCGGGATCATGAATTGAGAGAACAGAGACATCTCCGCTGATAATAACGCCTGCGGAATAATTTCCATATCTTACCGATGGTGTCGATTCATCACGATAAACCATGGAAGTCCAGAAGTGGTAGATATCGCCCGGGCCGTCGACAGCCAGTTCACCGGGATTCCACGGGAAAGACGGGTAGGGGAGGTGCAATGTCGGGGATCCCTCGCAAATTCTTGCTTGTGTGAATCCGTCCTGCCTGGTGGCTGAGTTCACGAGGTATGCTCTACGGTCGATATCCTCGGGATATGTATGGGGGAACAGGCCGGACATGCTCGCGAGCCTGGGCATAACGAATGTTCCGGTCGATACACTTTCAATTTCCTGGAGGGCGGAATCATCCATACGGAATCCTGTCTGGTTTCCAAGGGTGAATCCAACCGGGAAAGTAAATATTGTTGGGAGTCCCGGTGAAGATGAATCCGGAAGGAGCATCGTGTCGCCGGAATCAGCCGGTACCGGAACATACCGCGCATCGGATGTGATCGGGTATGACCCGGATGAATGAGTCCGGGACGCCAGTTCGATGACATCGGTGTTAGGTAGAACGAGGCCGGAAATAATTTTTTCACCCATCCAGAGGGTCCCGTCAGGCTCGGTGTAGGAAGCTATGTAGCGGACCTTGTATTCACCCGGTGTTGTGAACTGGATTCTGGTCACCCTGGCAAAACGATCGCGACCTTCTATTAAGGGTGGTGAGTAATATCCCCACCTGTTCGTGGTTGTATCGAAATTTTCTCTGGCGACATTTCCGCTTGAATGTGTATCGAGGTCCCATATTATTTGAATATCGGCACGTACCGGCGGGTAGACCTGGAAACCCGGATCAAAATATTCATAAACTTCGAAAGGAGTGCCGGGTAAAACATTTGTATCAATTTGAAGCGGCTGGGCGACATAAACTTCATAAACACCCCCGCCGACGTAAGTTTGATTCGATGTGTCCTGAATCCAGCCGGAAAGCTCAATTCTGTGACGTCCAAACGAAGAGAAACTGAAGGCGAATTTATCCTGAAGGGTGGTAGCGCCCATACCACGTCGCCCGTTAAACGCCGCTCCGCCAAGGTCGAGGATCGCACCGTCGGGATTTTCAACGCGAGCTTCCATCCAACCTGAATGGAGGTCGAGGTCCAGAAGGGTACCGGAAGTACGCATGAAAGGGTTCCAGACCATGGGGAAATCAGGTTCAATCAGGTAGCGTATCTGTTCGCCGCGGGAATCCGTCATTGGAATTATGGGAATTTGTGTATATCCGAGACCGCGGGTTGTAGCAACAAACCCCTGGTCCTCAAGCGCGATCACACCGCCATCGGGCAGGCTGTTCGCGAAAAGGCTCCAGCCGATCCGGGGCTGACTGTCGGTGCCGACAGCAATCGGGCCGGCCACGGCATAGGATTGCCGGTCTTCACTGATAGACTGGTTTTCGGGGTTGATCCCCCAGAGGGTGACGTGGTCGTCATTCGAAATTTCCAGCCCGAGATCGACCCTGACATGGTACCAGCCGCGGGGAATATCCGAGGGGAGGCTTATTCCGTGGACTACAGTGCCGTGAATCGTTCCGAGATTCGTGTCAACCTGGAGGTCGGTTGATGGGGTGACGATGTAAGAGTCGACCGGATGATGGAAAGGCCCTCCGAAACGGTCTGTCGGCAGCCCTTGAGTTTCACCTTCAATCGGCAGCCCGATCCCATTGAGGATTGTGCTGGCCATAGTGTGGGACGCGCCGATCATTTCACCGTCGGCATTGAAGGTCCGAAGTCCGGTTACGAGAGAGTAAACACCATTGATACGCTCGACATTGTATGCAAGTCCGATTGAGTCGATATCGAACTCGATCGCCAATGTGAAAGCATCCCCGGGGTTAAAGGACTGGCGGGATGTGGTGATCCGCATTTCCCAAGTGCCGCCTTCAGCAACAAGGCCGCTCGTCGTCCAGGTTACAGCGGCGGGCAGAGTATCCTGCCCCCGGGCACCGGGTGCGGAAACCACCAGGAGGCAAACTACTATCAGAACCATGCACCATCGTCTCATTTTTAATCCTTCTTTCGAATCCTAAGGATTTTATCCATGGATCCTGTTTAGCCCGATTCTGCGGAATCATCCGGTTCGAATATTTTGGCACCTTCCGATTCCTGGATTCGGGTTTTTCCTTCGATAAAAAGAGCCTTGAACTCAGCTACCGCCTTGTCAAGTTTCGTATCGGTTTCATCATCAAGTTTTTTGGTAGATCTCAGTATATGTAGAATCTCGGGATATTTGGATTTCAACCAGGGCAGATATTCCGATTCAAAACGATGAATATCGCTAAGGTCGATGTCATCAAGGTATCCCCGGACCGCGGCGAAAATAACCACGGTCTGCTCCTCGACCGGCATAGGCACGTACTGTGATTGTTTCAAAACCTCAACGAGCCGTTCACCTCTTGTCAGGCGTGCGAGTGTGCCTTTATCGAGGTCGGAACCGAACTGGGCGAAACTCGCGAGTTCCCGATACTGAGCCAGTTCGATTCTCAGACGTCCGGCTACGGATTTCATCATACTTTCCTGTGCTTTTCCACCAACACGGCTGACAGAGAGGCCGACATTGATCGCAGGTCGGATACCGGCATAGAATAAATCGCTTTCGAGATAAATCTGGCCGTCGGTGATACTGATGACGTTGGTGGGAATATATGCCGACACATCGCCGGCCTGGGTCTCGATCACGGGCATCGCGGTCAAACTTCCACCGCCCAATTCGTCGGAATATTTTAATGCGCGTTCAAGTAATCTGGAGTGAAGATAGAAAACATCGCCGGGGTACG
>DAOVJF010000367.1 GCA_030673355.1 Planctomycetota bacterium
CGAACATTTCAAAGCTCTCGCGAGCTGGACGAGTACCGAAATTGTCGGGACATACCTTTCCTCCTCGATTTCCCTGTACCCATGAACTGTAAGTCCCGAGTACCTCGACATCGCCTCATCAGACATCCTGCGTTTTTTTCTTAAACGTTTCAGATTATCAGCGAGTACATATTCTATGGGCATTTTGGTCGGGTCCATAGAAAGAAAATAGCACCGTGGGGATTATGGCGCAAGGTGGTTTCAACCTATTGACTACCCGGATACCGTACTGGCCGGGGAAGGATCGGCGGGTCACCTTTTTCGGGAATTATTTTTCTATCCGGGTAAAGCGCCATCAAACTTGCCCGAAATGCGATCAAAACCGGAGTTTTCTTCAATTCCCTGATAAAAACCCCCAGCATCGGGGAGAAAAGCCATATTCCTATCAGAACGAGTACGAAATAACCAAGTATCAAGACTCCAGGATCCGGACTACCGGTCACCCGGTCGTTCCAGTGAGTGCCGAGTGAAGCCAGTCCTCCGGTTGGATACCCTCTGTGGAATGGGTCAGTCTCGTTGCAGAATGTACTTATGAAACCGCCGAAAATCCGATCAAATACTGGTGTAAGAATTTTCATTAACAACCTCCCTCATTCCAATTATACAATAAATTACATATTTACCAATGGGTTGAATCATCCCGGCTTTATTCCCTACCTGATTTTAACTTCCCTGCTTTAATTAAAACCTGGACTCAGACCTAGATAATTCGCTTCGATTGTAACTGTCATGTGATAGAATATTCCTCAATTTCCGGGAGGTTTGAATTATGTCCAGTGAAGTGTTTCCGGTTCGATGGGAGGACGGCACGGTGGTGATGATCGACCAGACCGTACTTCCCGCTGAATACAGGGAGCTTTCCACGAAATCGGTCGAGGAAGTCGTCGGTTGGATCGAAACAATGGTCGTACGGGGCGCGCCGGCTATCGGTGTCGCTGCCGCCTACGGAATAGCGCTCGCGGCAATCGAACTCAGGGATAAATCACGGGATGAATTCGATACCGGCCTTGCGAAAGCACGAGATCGACTGGCTCGTACCCGTCCAACAGCCGTCAACCTGTTCTGGGCATTGGAAAGGATGATACACCTCGCGGAAAGCCAGGTTCCGGACAAATCTCCGTCTGCGATCGCGGACCTTTTGCTTGAGGAAGCCAAAGATATTCAGAACGAAGACTACGAGATGTGCAGGACGATAGGGAAACTCGGCGCGGAGCTGCTTCCCGATTCAGGCGGTGTTCTCACCCACTGTAACGCGGGCGCGCTCGCGACAGCCGGATACGGAACCGCTGTAGGTGTTCTTCGTGCCGCATGGGAAATGGGTAAAAATATTCATGTCTATTCGGATGAAACACGTCCGCGGTTACAGGGTGCGAAACTGACGTGCTGGGAACTCAACCGTCTTGGAATGCCGTTCACATTGATTACCGACAACATGGCCGGGCATTTTATGCAGCAGGGGAAAATTTCAGCCGCGGTGACAGGCGCCGACAGGATCGCGGTAAACGGTGACAGCGCGAATAAAATCGGGACTTATACTGTCGCCGTTCTTTGCAGGGAACATAACATCCCTTTCTACATTGCCGCTCCGTTAAGCACGATGGATTTCAACTGCCCGGACGGTTCCCATATCCCGATCGAGGAAAGGGGTCGCGACGAAGTGCTTGATGTCATTCCAGGCTGCGCGGAAGTATATGCCGAAATCCATGTCGCTAATCCGGCGTTCGATGTAACTCCAGCAAGATTAATCAATGCAATTATCACAGATAAAGGCGTGGCGTATCCCCCGTTTGAAGAGAGCCTGGTAAAATTCCGGGAAGAGTGAGTAAAGCCCCCAAAGCATTGTATCAGAGCCGCGACCGTAATAGAGCGGTGAATCAGACCATGTATCAGAGCCGCGACCGTAATAGAGCGTTGAATCAGACCATGTATCAGAGCCGCGACCGTAATAGAGCGGTAAATCAGACCATGTATCAGAGCCGCGACCGTCAGGGAGTGGACAGGCGTAACGATTCCTAAAACTGCCAGTACAGGAACGGGCCGGTTTCGGATAGGAGCAGAATACATACAGCCATAAGTATCCCGAGAATAACAGCCCAGTACGGTTTCGGTGTCGCTTTCCTCACCCGCACAAGCTCCACCATGTTCGGCGCGATCATTCCCCACAGAAGTCCCACCGCCATAATAAACAACAGGGTCGGCGTAACATTCGTTCTGAAAAGGAACAGGCCGGGTATGTCGACCATCTTCGAGAAAAACACGTACACTTCACCGAGGTTCCTCGGTTTGAAGAATATGATTGAAGTGGCAAAAAAGATAAAGGTAGCTATTTGCGCGTAGACCTTGTTTCTCGGCCACCAGGGAACATTTTTTAACCGGTGATGGAGCTCCAGTCCGATCGCGTTGAACGCACCCCAGCACATGTAGGTCCACTCAGCGCCATGCCAGAGACCGCCAAGGAGCATTGCCGTGGTGAGCGCCATCGCCCTGCGATTCCGGCCGCCAAGGGGAATATACAGGTAGTCCTTGAGCCACCTGGACAGGGACATATGCCACCGTCTCCAGAAATCGCTTACCGAAAGCGCTTTAAACGGGGAATTGAAATTCTGTGGAAATTCGAATCCCAAGAGGTGCCCGAGGCCGATCGCCATTAACGAGTATCCGGCAAAATCAAAATAAATCTGGATGGTAAATCCAAGAATCGCGATCCATGCTTCACCCGGGGTCAGGTTCAGGTAATTTGTAAACATCGGGGCGATATAGTAGTCGATCCGATCGGCAACAAGAACCTTCTTCGCCAGACCCGCCGCGAAATAGAAAAGACCGAGATTGAGGTTTTCGGTTGTAAGTTTTTTCGGGAGGTTTTTTAAAGTCTCACTGATCTCGGAGTAACGGACAATTGGCCCGGCGATCAACTGCGGGAAGAGCGCGACATATGTTGCGAATGTGACCATGTCATAGGTCGGGGCGATCTTCTTACGATAAACATCGATCGTATAGCTCATCGTCTGGAAAGTGAAGAAGCTGATACCGATCGGGAGGAGGATTTCGTAATTAGGGAAGGTATGCCCTACACCAATCCAGCCGACGAAGCTGTTCCAGGTCGACATCAGGAGCATCGCGTATTTGAAGAACCCGAGCATGCCGAGGTTCGTACACAGTGACACAATCAGCCAGCGTTTCCGTATGATCGGATCCTTTGATTCGTGCACACGGATACCGACAAAATAATCCACAAGGGTTGAGATGATTAAGAGGGCACAGAATCTCCAGTCCCACCAGCCATAGAATATGTAGCTGGCTACAATCAGCCAGAAACGTCGAAGCCTTTCACCTTTTATTAACCAGTAACCGGCAATTGCGATCGGGCCAAATAAGAAAATGAATATCGTAGTCGGGAAAAGCATTAGCTATCTGGTCTCCATGTTATCTTACAGTACGAATCCTGACGGC
Organism: Planctomycetota bacterium; assembly: GCA_030673355.1. Classification (GTDB taxonomy): domain Bacteria; phylum JAJVIF01; class JAJVIF01; order JAPKYR01; family JAPKYR01; genus JAPKYR01. The sequence continues at coordinate 3,490 of DAOVJF010000367.1, forward strand.
AGATGGTCGATAAGTATATCCGAATTATGCTGTCGTTTGTGTATTTCATCGTAAAATTATCCAGGAACATAACATAGGGAACATAACAGAGGCCCGACCGTCAGGGAGGGCACAGCAACAACAAGTTAACAGAGGCCCGACCGTCAGGGAAGGCACAGCAACAACAAGTTAACAGAGGCCC
>DAOVJF010000245.1 GCA_030673355.1 Planctomycetota bacterium
GTTGATTCGGTGGGCAACTGCCTTGTCACAGGCTCCTTTAATCAAACGGTGGATATGAATCCAGGTTCGGGCACGGATTATCACACAGCGCACGGGTCCTCATCGTACTACGACGCCTTCCTGACCAGATTCGACAACACGGGAACCTTCCAATGGTCGAACACTTGGGGCGGGACGCACCAGGTTTCCGGTGTGGGCGTCGCAGCCAGTTCATCAAACACTCCCAGCGTGATCGGATACTATGGGGGCGTCGCGAACCTGGCTCCAAGCGACGCGCCGTGTTATGAAACCCCGAAGAATTTTGATGCGGGTGAACACTGGGACGGCTTCGTGATCATGTTCCGCGCAACCGGCTGCTGGTGATGTAACCAATTTCATTCCGGAAATGACCAATCGTCGTCCTCGCCATCCTCATCGTCTTCATCATCGATTTCCATCTCGAGAACTTTTACATGGCTTCCTGTTACAATTATCCAAATGTTAAACAAGGAGAATCAGAATTGATTATTGCTACTCGCGATGATACAACCCTTCGACAGGCGCGCGAAGAAGACCTGCCTCGAATTATGGAAATTACCTGCATCTGCTACGAGCCGATTTACCATAGCTTTATTTCAACTGTTGGCGAGGAACTATTCGAAGAGGTTATCCAGAAACCAGCCGGGCTTACATGGAAACAGCGAAAGGAAAAGAAGATACGCGGTCTCTTTGAGAAGCACCCCGAATGGGTATGGGTACTCGATGACGGGAATGAAGTCATCGGCTACGTGACATTCGGCCTTACTCCGGATAAAAACCTGGGTGACATAGATAACAATGGAGTGCATCCCGATCATGCAGGCAAAGGCTGGGCGACCTTTATGTATCGCCATGTACTTCAATATTTCAGGGACGAGGGGATTCGTTTCGCAGTTGTTGAAACAGAACTCGATGACGCGCATATACCCGCTCGACGAGCCTATGAAGCGGTTGGATTCGACCGTCCGCAGAAACTGGTCAATTACTGGCAGGATCTTGAAAAGCAAAACGAGGGATCAACGCCGGAATAGATATCAGGCCATGTGTGATATTTATTCCCGGGAATCCTTCCGTAAATTTAAAAATGATTGCAGAAGAAACATATGGGTTCCGGGGCTACAGGACTCATGGTATTAACGAGGGTGTTTAATCAGGGCAATTCATTCCCCGTGAAAACACTGATGTACGAATTGAAATTCTCCGACATCAGTAAAAGCATTTCAGCCCTTAGCTTGCTTGCATCAATTCTTATCGGTTTGCTTGTCCACTCAGTGGCCGCGAGGGTTTTTGAAGTGACAAGATTCCCGGTGTCAAAAACGAACGCTTTTATGGCATATTCCGAGGAAGAATGGCGGTCGAGGATGTACATATGGTTGACCTTGCCGCATGTGATATCCAGGCCATCATTAATCGAGTACGGGTCTGTGCCGGGAGATCCGGTACCGAACGTGGCACTGAATGTCATTGGCGATCCTACCGCCATCCTGTGAGCCCTGTGGTCGTCCTTTTCGAGGAACCAGATATAATCCCCCCCCGGACATGCCTCGGCCCCGGTTACAAAGCTCCAGCAAAGCTGATTTTCCCCTGTATATGGGGCGGGATCCGAGTTGAAATACCCGGCGGTGCCTTTGCTATAGATGGCTTCATCCATGAAGCTAAAGTAACGCGTCCGGTAAATCGTATCGATACCGGATATCGCGGTGGTACCGAATAACATTACATTGTTATTATCGTGATTCCCGATGTTGTAAAAACAGATCGCCTCAAACACGTCCAGCCCGGTGACCGGCAGAATGATACTGATATTCTGGTACACTTCAACATCGTTGAGATTGAAGTGATGCTGTCGTGCCCGGTTATTCGGCAGGAGGAAAACGGTGGTCCAATTCCCATTGATGGCCGAATCGATAAATTCAGGCCAGGGTGTTTCACCGACATAAATATCAGTATAACTCTGAAAAAAAGACGATGCAGTGTATCGCCTGACAAGCCCTCCAGTGTAGAGGACAAGAGCATCACCGTTCTTATGGTCCAGGCAGATATCAATCGCGTTCCGGTTGCCAATCGTGATATTTATATTTTTACTCTGACGAAAAACAAAACCGACCTCAATATCTATGATCGAGTTCAGCCCGCTATCATCGGTCACCAGTACCGCCACCCTGTCATTGGCAGGCGCAGCGGTGAAATATTTCACCGGCCGAATCGCCGATCCATCATCTATCCGGTCCTCCGGTTCATCAAAATTACGATCCCCATCGAAGTCCCATATTAGTGTTAAACCCTCCACACCATTATCCGGTCTGTCCGGATCGTACGAACCGCTGGCGTCGAACTCGACCCTCGTGCCCGAATCCCAGCCTTCGCACGGCATCGCGGGCGACACAATCTGCAGGCTCGCGACTGGTGGTGAATTATTCGGGTCTACTGCACTGCCACCGCCTAAACAGCCTGCATAAACAAGTGATGAAATAATGATCACTGTCAGGATCAGAAAATAATTTTTCACTGTAACCCTCCGATGGCTTTGATAAATGTCTCTAAGAGTAAATATCCGAATTCAAGGGGTATCCCTCTGCCCCTTTAAGACTTTTAATCGTAAAAGTTAAGAATTGGCTTGTCAACAAATTAAGCTCACAATAGTTGAAATAACTCCCTGCTACGTAACCCCGGAAAAAAATTCCTTGAGCAAGTGAAATAGTAACTGAAGACTTCCCGAGTTATATATTCCCGGGGACCCTTCGGTAAATTTAAAATTGATTGCAGAAGAAAGAAATGGGTTCCCGGGCTGCGAGACTGCCGTGTGGTATCAGGAGCTTTCATGACTTCACCAGTCCGCACCGTACGGGATCGCTGCGCAGAGGAAAATTCTATGTGCCGCGCATGCTCAGAATAACACGATTGCATTGATTCCTTAAAACTGGTAACATCCTGGCTGGAATAACGATTACAACGTGGGGGGATAAATAGTACAAATAATTCCCCCTGCTTATACTGATCCGTGGTCTCTGTGAACACCTATTAGAAAATCCAGAGTGGGAAACTTGAGTCAGTGGAATATTAATCCACCAAGGAGATCCTTGATGTTAAAATCAAGTATTGCTTTTTACACAATCATTATTTTTTCTTTGCTTCTATGTGCGGGGTCGGGAGCGCAACAGGTTTTTGAATCGGAGGAGCCGCCTGCAAACGGCGCGGCGTACTTATTGCTTAATGAGATCAGTCCATTCACTGAACCCGGCGGCTCTGCCGGACCGTGGGTAGAGCTGATAAACCCGACCGATACAACCGTTTCACTCGACGGCTGGTCGGTACTCTTCCTGTCCGGATGGGAAATTCAACTGGAAACCTTATCTCAGGAATGTCCTCCGGGAGGAATTGTTGTTATTACTACCGGATCGGCCATGAACCTGTCAAATATAGATGAAACCGTTACAGTAATCGACGGCGGCTCGATTGCACAGCTTGACCCTGATGGCGATGGCTGCGTGTTGATTGGTCCGCTGGGAGCAGTCGACGCGATTTCGTGGGGCCATAATCCTCCCCGGCAATACAACGAAATTCCCTCCGGACCGCCCCTTGTTCCGCTTCGCGGTTTTTATACCGAAGGCTCCTCTATACACGATCCGGGAGACGTGCTGATCCGACGCCAGGTTTCTTTAATTGGGGCGGATGTAGTTGGTTCAGGCCACTGGGATTACAGGCCAAAAAGCGGGGAGTCGCCAGGGGAGCCAAATCCACCGCCTCCGCCGGTCCGGTACTCACCATCCGATGGAGCTGAGATCGCATCGGAATTCAATCTGTATGTAGCCGGGTTCGACTGGACGACGCATACGACTTTCCAGCTTTCCAGGGATCCGGGATTTGCGGGAATTGAAATTGAAACCACTGTGGAAGGGAATTCCCTGCTTTTCGACTCGATAGATTCCGGTACATGGTTCTGGAGAGTCAGGGGATATGAAGATTATCCCGGTAAACCCGGACCGTGGAGCGCACCACATAATTTTCTGCGCGAATCATTCGACATAGATGCACTGATTGCGGAATCGGAAGATAAAGGAGGGGGCGCAAAAGCATCCGGCGGAGGGTCGTCGTCCGGGGCGGTACTCACTGCTTCCTATACAGTTCCCACGATACAGAAATGTCAGCGCAAGGACAGCGAAATGCTCTGCCTCGACGGGTGCGAAATGGGTGGATCGTGCCAGTGGTGCGGCGAGCATCCGAATGATTTGTCGTGTAAGCATGGCGGTATGTACTGTACGCGGTGCAGTGTTGCCATGATGGCCTCAGCAGGAGGAGTCGATCTCAGCCAGGACAGGATCACGTATTATATGTTTGAAGAAGCCGGGACAAGTTCAACTGCCGCGACATCAAGCGGCCATCTGAACGATCCCTACGGTGATCTCGGCCATAATGTGGGCACATGGAGCGCGGATTGCCCTCTGATCGTATCCTGGATTTACGGCCAGCCGAAATCCGCATCGACGGAAGTTTTCTATCACGAGAAAATATTCTACGACGATTCGCCCGCGATGGACAGCATTGTCGAGTTTGTAATGGATGGGCGCACAATTCTCAGGCACTGCTCGTACCATACAACATTGCTTACCGGAGCCGGAATTGTCGAGATAAATGGCGTCCAGAAAAACTATATCCAGGTTTATGATACCGCTCCTCCCGGTAATATTAAGTGGCTTTCACTTGAATCTACGAAAACACTATTCAATGAATTTACGTTTCCACCCGTTACCGGACAGATTATTCGAGGCGACGAAGCTGAATTTTCGATGGATTCAGACCTGGATGGTCTTACCGATTTCGATGAAACGAAGCGTTTTCATACCGATCCCAACAACGATGACACTGATGGAGACGGGATCACCGACAGGAACGACATTCTTGGTTACATGTTTGATCTATATGGAGCCTACGTACCCCGCGAACGCGATATTGACGGTGACGGTAAACCGAAGGAACTCGATCCGGACAATGATGACCCGTCCGATCAAAGCATGAATGACGGTTGCGAGGATTCCGA
>DAOVJF010000560.1 GCA_030673355.1 Planctomycetota bacterium
CCCACCTGGGTGCCGCCTCAATGGCTTCCAAGGTTTCATCCGAAATGTTTACGTCCCCATGTTCCACTAATGTTAAGATTGCCGCCTGTCACAATTCCGTGAACAACTGTATATGAAGGAACCCATAATGAGAAAATCCATCCTTGCCCTGATCACTATCCTGTTTTTACTGATTCCTGTCTCAGAGAGAGTATCCGCACAGGAAGAAATGGGGAATGAAAACCACCTTGCCGATCCTGCGAGAATGGCCCTGGAGGTCCCCGATGAAATCTGGGAAGAGGTGCTTGATAATATCGGTTACGAAGGTGGTGTCTATGGTTATACCGCCGATGAAATGGCGCATTTTCGTGGTTCGGATTGCGTACTCAGGCAGGTTGAGATCCTTTTCCGCGACGTTTTAAGCATCCCGCGTTTTACCGGCCGGATCGGTAACACGATGATCGGGAGCGGATCCAATTTCGCGAATGCCACGTTCAATGCCTGGAAACTTCTCGATGCGTACGGCGCAAGACAGATGAGCTATACGGTTCCCGCCGGATGGGAAGTGGACTGGCTGGATGATGAGATGGATATCGATGAGGCATTCACCATTCTAATGGATAAGTTTAAAACGGGAGGATTATCATCTCCAATAGATTCTGACAATGCCCTGGCGTGGGAGCGGCTTCCGGATGAAATTAAAAAATTGGTCGTCCGTGTGCTGGTCGCGGGAATTGAAAACAGGCCATGGCTGCTCGAAGGATTCGAACCTGGCTGGTTGATGGATTATTTCGATACCGACGATCTAAGCTCAGTCACAACCGACCAGTTTTATGAATTGGTTTCATGGCCGTGGCAGGATGAGGCTCCCGACCCGACACCACGCGAATCGTTCGAATTACTGGATCGGTTCGATCGGAAATTTTTCGCTACCGGGTCCAATGAATTCATGAGAATGACATGGGGAGCTATCGAGGAATTCAAGCTTGCGCTCGCTGAAAATCCGGTAATAATCAGCGGTTTCGAATTCTGCGAGATCGACACACCACTCGGAACAGTCGCGATCTACGGTGATGGAGATGACATGATCGCGGGTGATGTAAATCGTCACGCGTTCATTTTCAATCTCGGCGGCGATGACATATACAATGGAATGACCGCTGTACCGCCAAACGACATTGAAAAACCGTATGGAATTGTTATCGACCTTGGCGGAAATGATGTTTACGATTCGGGCGATGAACGCGCGTCGCTGGCCTGCGGGCTTTTCGGGATCGGAGCGATTTTCGATCTCGATGGCGATGACCGCTACATATGCGATGAATCGGGGATCGGATGCGCCTGGTACGGTACCGGGCTGGTTGTGGATTATGCGGGAGACGACACCTACTGGTCCCGCATATGGGGACAGGGAGCCGCGCACGCGGGGGTAGGAATGCTGATCGATCTGGGCGGTGATGATTACTACGAGGCTTTGCGCGAATCCCAGGCGTTCGGTTCGACTTACGGAGCGGGATTCCTTGTGGATATCGACGGAAACGATATTTATTATGCCGATCCTGAGGGCGATCCGAATGAAACTTTCGAACAGAGGACAGTCCATTTCTGCCAGGGAACAGGATTCGGGAGGCGTGCCGATTTCTACGATGGACATTCACTCGGGGGTGGTTTCGGGATCCTTGTCGAGGGTGATGGGGACGATATTTATACGGGAAGTGTCTACTCTCAGGGTGCGGGATACTGGTGGGCGGTAGGCGCACTTGAAGATCGCGGAGGTAATGATCAATATTTCAACGAACAATATTCATGCGGATCGGCTCCGCATTTCGCGATCGGAAGTTGTGTCGACCTGTCCGGCGGCGACCGGTACAACATCGGGAACGAGGAAGGCTGCGAACGCCAGATCCAGGGACATGCACGCGATGGATCCATAGCCGTATTCATAGACGGTTCTGGAAACGAC
>DAOVJF010000332.1 GCA_030673355.1 Planctomycetota bacterium
CAATCTGGCCGGTAATGATGTCACTGCAATTGCAGTATCGGGAGGCTATGCGTACATCGGGGATGAATATACTGGACTTCAAGTTATCGATATCGACCCCCCGGAATCGGCTTACAGTGTCAACTTGATAGATACGCTTAGTAATGCCAGGGGAGTCACGGTTTCGGAAGGTTACGCGTATATCGCTGGTGAATACGGACTTCATATAATCGACAACGACCCACTGGAATCGGCCTACATTGTCAAATCAGTCCATACACTTGGCAGTGCCCTCGGAGTCGCAGTATTGGGAGCTTACGCGTACGTCGCGGATGGCGAATCAGGACTTCAGATAATTGATATCGACCCACTTGAATCGGCCTACATTGTCAAATCAGTCGATACGCCTGATACCGCCCGGGGAATCGCGGTATTGGGAGCTTACGCGTATGTCGCGGATGGTGAATCAGGACTTCAGATAATCGATATTTACTCGCCGGAATCGGCTCACATTATCAATTCAGTCGATACGCCTGGTACCGCCCGGGGAGTCGCGGTATCGGGAGGTTACGCCTATGTCGCGGATGGTGAATCAGGACTTCAGATAATCGATATTTACCCGCCGGAATCGGCTTACATTGTCAAATCAGTCGATACGCCTGATACCGCCCGGGGAGTCGCGGTATCGGGAGGTTACGCCTATGTCGCGGATGGGGGTTCAGGACTCCGGATAGTGGACATCGGCGTGCCGGAATCGGCTTACATTGTCAAATCAGTCGATACGGGTTCTGCCAGTGGAGTCGCGGTATCGGGAGGTTACGCGTACATCGCGGATGGTAAGTCAGGACTTCAGATATTCGATATTGACCCGCCGGGATCGGCTTACATTGTCGAATCAATCGTTACGCCAAGTTATGCCCGGGGAGTCGCGGTATCGGATAATTACGCGTACGTCGCAGGTTACGCCTTCGGGCTCAGGATCATTAAGCTGTGGTAGAGACTCGTAGCGGGTGCCGGTTATCCCCAGTTTCAAAATGGTGTAAATCAGTTCATTCTCTGGCCGCCGCCGGGGGGTTTCATGTGCTTGATTTTCTCTATGTTCTTCTGAAGTGTCTGGCTGAGAGCGACCATCCCCTGCGGGGTCATCGCGATCTGGGTGTGTATAATAAACTCGCCGGTTTCAGGATGAAAAACCCCGAATTTTACTACCCCGTGCGTGGGGCTTAGGGTAACCCCGAACATGTCCGCGAATTTGACATCCTGCGCGCTCAGGCTTAGTTTCGCTTTTATTTTTCTCTGTTTCGCTCCCGGAATCTTGGGGGTGAAACCATCTTTAGATTTCTCACCGTTATCCTTATTGTCATCATCCGGCGGTTTAGCGTCCCCAGGAAAATTATTGTCATCGGGTGGATTCGACATGCCAGCCTCCAGTAAAACTCTTGTAAATTTCGCGATAAAGATGCGTGTTGATTGTACATGACCGCCAGCCCATACGCCAGCATGTAACATATGCTTCCAGTGCGTGAAAAAAAATGCTCCCGGTAAAAAATCTACCGGGAGCTTCGGGCGGGGCAAATCTGGTGGGGCTAACGGGAATCGAACCTGTGACCTCATCCTTATCAGGGATGCGCTCTAACCAACTGAGCTATAGCCCCATGAGGTAAAAAATATATCACCCGCCCCGACATGTGTCAACGGACTCATGCATTTCATTTTCCAGCTTTTTCCTGAATATCAGAAATTTGTTCCAGGATGTATTTTAAACCTTTACAGGTTCCTGTACCGTACCATCCGCACATTCGGCCATCAATACGCTCTACCGGTATGTCTCCAGTTAATTCCCGTATATCACCAATCAGGTTATCATCGAAGCCGTAAGGTTCACTGGATATGAAAATTATGTCCATATCCCGATTAATCAGTTCGCTTTCCTCAGCTTGCGGATACCTACCCATGTCGCCAAACGCATTCAGGAACGGTCCTTCTTCAAGGAGGCTGGATATGTATGTATCCCCTGCAGCGACCATTATTGGATCCCACCAGACAAGATATCCAAATCTGACTGGAGTAGTATCCTGGCGTAATTCATTCAGCTTTACTCGATATTCATGAATTTTTCGTGCCCAGGCTGACGCTGTTTCAGTTTCGCACAGAAGTATCCCAATGTCATTAATTATTCCAATTGCATCACCAACCGTTCTTGGTTCGCAGACATATACCCTGGAAAACCCTTTTATCTTTTCAATGTCAAATTTTTGATTCTCTTCTCTCCCTGCCAGAACCAGGTCAGGATTTAATGATCGTATCAGTTCGATATCCGGGTCCCTGACGCCGCCGATCTCCCTGGCCTTCCCCGTTCCCTCGATTTCAAGGCAGAATCCAGTGCAGCCCGCGAGCTGGTTTACGCATCCCAGGTCGATAATAGTTTCAGTCAGCGATGGGACCAACGACACTATCCTCTCTGGCGGTTCTTTGAGTTGAATCTCATTTCCGGCAATGTCAATGACTTTTTTCATGAATATCTTTCCCAGGATTTTAATTATAACCATCGGGCTGTTAAAATTACACAATTCTTTCACTTAACAGGAATCGATAACTCCATGCCAATCATAAATCTCTCCGAACTCGTGAACCGCATTACGAATCCGGTTCCGTGGGAGGATGTTAAATATAACTTCCCCTGGAACGATCCCGATTTCTCAAAGCGCATGCTTAAGGAACACCTGGATGAATCCCACGACCTCGCGAGCAGATCGCCGGGAGTCATGAATCGCCAGCTTGACTGGATAGAGACAACCTGGTTCGAGCCGAGGGAAGTAAAAACCGTTCTGGATCTCACATGCGGTCCGGGACTGATCGCTAATGAACTTGCCAGGAGAGGTTACACGGTAAGGGGATTCGATGTCGCTCCCGCGGCGATTGATTACGCGCGTAAAACCGCGACCCGGGAAGCATTACCCGCGATCTTCAACGAGCGTGACATCAGGGCAATCGGCTACGACGCCGGGTACGATGCCGCGATTTTCAATTACGGGATGCCGAACAGTTTCAACAAGGAAGAATTTTCCCTGATCCTGAATCGCACAAGGGACGCTTTGGATCCGGGAGGATTTGTAATTCTTGAATTTAACTCCCTGAATTCCATAAAAAATAAAACCGGGCGTGAATGGAGGACAGTTTCTGAAAATGGTCTTTTCGGGGAGCGTCCGTACCTCTGGTTGCAGGAAAATTTCTATCACGAGGAGAACAAAACGGCTGCCGTGATTCATTATATCATTGACCTCGAAAATGCCGGGGTACGCACGTACAGCATCTGTTACCAGGGTTATACGAGGGACGATCTTGAGCCGATTCTCAATTCATGCGGCTTAAAAATCGTAGCTGAATTCGATTCACTCACGGGCGAAACGGGCCTGGACGATCCTGTAAATATGGTGGTTATCGCTGAGCGGATTGAATCTGAAGGGGAATAAGTTCATGCTATAATCCACTCTCGTGACCAGTTCGGAACAGATACCACCGGGGCCGATGCCGAAAGGTATTCCCCAAACACATCCTTCGATTGGGAAACACATTCGCGAGCCGGTCGAGGGACCGTCCTGGCCTGAACCTGAAAGCCACGGCGGCGAGAGGATGATCGGTAAAGGGCTTCTCTGGGTGTGGGGAATCCTCCTCGCGATCTGGGTAGTGTATTCAAGGCTCTACTTTATCTGCCCATTTTTCAAGGATCCCGACGCAGCCAAATACGCGTTCGGTATCGCTCAACGGCTGCATGGAACATCATATTGGGATGGTGCTTTCTACCAGATTGAAAAACATATCGGTTTCTACGTACTTTATGAATTCCTCGCGAAGGTTTTTCAGGTGGACATTGCAGGGCTTCCGCATTTCATGGCGGTTTCATGCGCATGGTTCATGATCGGGATTCTGGTGCTGAATGTACTGATCGCCTATGTGATCTGGGGCGGACGGGTGGCGCTGGTATCGAGCACTCTCCTCGCGATCAGCCCCATGATGTGGATCACAGGGGAATATCCAACCGCACTGGTGCCCGCGTTGTTTACCTTCATGCTTGCCGTTTTTACAATGGTGATGAGTTACCGAGTTAAGG
>DAOVJF010000629.1 GCA_030673355.1 Planctomycetota bacterium
CGACCCCCATCCCGAATGCGAACCCGGTATTTTTTACAGGGTCAATATTGCAACTTTCAAGCACTCTCGGATGGACCATCCCCGCTCCAAGGATTTCGATCCAGCCGGACATCGAGCAGACCCTGCATCCATCGCCCTTGCAGAACGGACACGAAATCGCGATCTCGCATCCCGGCTCTACGAACGGGAAGAAGTCGGGGCGGAACCGTGTACGGATGTCGCGTCCGAAGAACCCCTTGCAAAATTCAGTAAGGACCGCTTTGAGATGCGCGAATGTTATGCCCTCATCGATCATCAGGGCTTCGACCTGTACAAATGTGGGTGAGTGCCTGGACGTGAACGGGTCGCGGCGGAAACAGTAACCCGGCGCCACCATCTGGATCGGCAGAGGGTATTCTTCCATATATCGAATCTGCATCGGGGATGTATGAGTTTTCAGGAGCCGATCCTCGCCGAGGTAGAACGAATCCTGGGTGTCGCGCGCGGGATGATCGATGGTCATTCGCAGCGCGTCGAAATTGTGCCATTCATCCTCTATGTCGGGGCCTTCAACAACATGGAAACCCTGGTCCTGGAAGACGCCGAGAATCTGGTCGAGCGTTTGCGTCAGGAGATGTAATTTTCCGTACGATGGAGTAATACCGGGAAGAGTGTAGTCGAGATCGCTGACATCCTCGCCCAAAGTTTCCTGTAAATCTTTGAAACGATTCTCAAGGGCTTCCGCGGCCCGGTTTTTCAGTTCGTTAACTTTCTTCCCGAACTCCGGACGGTCATCCTTCGGGACGCTTTTCAACTCTTTCAGCAGAGTTTGAAATGTCCCGCCTTTGCCGAGGAGTTCCTTCCTCAGCGATTCGAGGGATGATTTGTCGGCAATTCCCCGGATAGAATCAATCCGGGTTTGGATTTCTTCGAGTTTTTTCATGTGATCTGACATGATGATCAACTTATTTCAAGGCAATAACGGTGGTTCGGACGTTATCCTACCATATATTGATTCCCCGTTTGACAGGACTTCCAGGATTTTATATCCATAGAAAAAACCCCGGTTCGAACAGTCATAAGGACAATGCGAACCGGGGCTTTCCAAATTGGAACTCCCTGGATATATTTCTGATGTCAGCGTATAAACCCCATGATGATTTAAAAGTCCATTATTC
>DAOVJF010000127.1 GCA_030673355.1 Planctomycetota bacterium
CAATCATAATTATCGAGTAAGGCATTTCCCTGACTACAGCGATAATTGTCCGCCTTTCTTTCAGCGCGACATCCGCCGCACGATCCAGAAGGTTGGTGCTCACGCAGTTCGCTATACGCCCGAGCGTTCCTGCCGTGCATGGTATTATCACCATTCCATCGGTATGGTAACTCCCTGATGCTATCGGTGCTTCGAAATCCAGGTATCCATGATAATGAATCAACTTGCCATGGAAATACCTTAAAACCTCTGGTTCTATATCGGGCTTGTCCTTACGGAAACTAAGCGGTTTCAGTTCGTGCCGGATCACCTTCATTGCATGCTGCGATAGTACTAAATGCACCTCGACATCGAGCTGACACAAAATGTCTATTAGCCTTCTCGAATAAATGCATCCCGATGCACCCGTTATACCGACAACTATTTTCTTATTTGGCGTCACTTTCTTCACCTTTTCCTTGCCCTGATAATATGAGCGACCCCGAAAGTCATCCTCTCCGTTTGAATATCCGTAAATCCGACATATGATAGAAGCTCACAAATTTCCTCAACCCCGTAGAAATCCCAGGTCGATTCCCTCAAGTATGTATATGCATTTGTTCCGGATATCAAATTTCCGACCCACGGTATCAAGGTGTCGACTATCACCTCTACAGGTAAGAAAGTAATTTCAGCCCTGAAAAATTCAAGGATATTTACCTCACCGCCGGGTTTCAATACCCTGAACATCTCCTTTAAACCATCGATCGTATTTTCAAAGTTCCTTACACCGTAACCTACCGAAACCATATCGAATTTATCGTCAGCATAATTAAGATCCAGAGCATCCCCCATCATAAATTCAACCCGTACAGGATACGGGGAACCAAGCTTCGCGACCCTGTTACGTGCAATGTCGACCATGGGCGCCGAAAAATCGATTCCGATTACACTCCCCTTAAAATCTTTGCGATCAGTTAAAATTCCCAGTGCTATATCACCGCTGCCGGTACAAAGGTCGAGAACCAGTTCCTTACCGGCAAGATCGGCTTTCCCGATCAGCCTTTTCCGCCACCTGATTGCCTGTCCGAAACTCAGTAACTGGTTGAGAAAATCGTAATGCGTTGCGATGGACGAAAACATCGCGGCAATGGTTTTCCGGTTCTTTTTTATCCCGTCCATTACTCTGTATTCATCTTGTCAATAAAACCCTTGACTCTTGCCAGAACTTCATCACCCATGATAATCCGGTCCGGCCATGGACGAGTGTGCCCCTCTTCCGGCCATTTCTTCGTGGCATCGAATCCCATCTTGCTCCCGTAATGCGCAAGCGGTGCGGAATGATCGAGCGCGTCCCTTGGACCCTTTACCATCAACGTGTCGCGTTCGGGTTCGCAGTGATTCCCAAGCACCCACATTACTTCCGACGAATTCTGAACATCGACCCATTCATCCACAATAACGATAAATTTCGAAAACATTAACTGCCCGAGTCCCCAGATCGCGTTCATCACCTTGAATGCATGACCCGGATAGCGTTTCTTTATCCTCACAAAAACGTAGTTGTGAAAAATACCCTCAACCGGAAGGGAGTAATCCAGGATTTCCGGAAGCACCATCTGTATGAGCGGCAGGAAGATCCTCTCGGTCGCCCAACCCATGTAGAAATCCTCCATCGGCGGCTTCCCGACAATCGTGTGCGGGTAGATGGGATTCTCCCGATGGGTTATCGCTTCCACATGAAAAACAGGATATTCATCTTCCAGTGAGTAGAAACCCGTATGATCCCCGAACGGCCCTTCGATTCTTCTCTCTTCCGGATCAACGTAACCCTCAAGGACAATTTCAGCATTCGCCGGGACATGCAGATCGACTGTTTTACACTTAACCAGGTCGACAGGTTTCTTCCTTAAAAATCCCGCGAACAGGTACTCATCGATGCCATCCGGAAGTGGGGCGCTTGCCGAGTACCCAAGGGCAGGGTCGCCACCTAGCGCGACCGCGACCTCCATACGCTTTCCGGCTTCAATGTAGTCCTGGAACTGCCCGGATCCACCGTGATGGATGTGCCAGTGCATTCCGGTAGTGGTTCGGTCGTAAACCTGCATGCGGTACATGCCGACATTCCTATTTCCATCATTCAGATTTTTTGTAATGATCTGTGGAAGTGTGAAAAACGCACCGCCGTCTTTCGGCCAGCATTTACATACCGGAAGTTCCGTAAGATCGGGATTGTCAACCACAACATCCTGACATGAACCCGATGAAACTATTTTTGGGGGAAACTTCGTCAGCTCAACTATTTGAGGTAACCGTTTTAAGGTATCAATAATCCCCGACGGGATTTCAGGCTTGATGAACGATCGAATCCTTTCGGGTATTTCCTCGATATCCTCAACAGCAAGCGCCCATGCCATCCGTGTTCGGCTTCCATACATATTCACCAGTACAGGAATTCCGCAAGGCTCGGTTTCACCCGGCCTGATTACATTTTCGAAAAGTAAAGCCTTCCCGCCGCCGGGAGATTTCATAACACGATCCGAAACAGCCGTAATTTCAAGATCGGCTCTGATTGGATCGGAGATTCTTGTAAGCGCTCCGGATTGGTCGAGACGGGTTATAAATTCCCCAAGGTCCTTATATGGCATATCAGTTCCCGGTTGCCAAATTAATAACCTGTAATAATAGCAGATTTCCGGTGATTAATGCCCCGGCTTTTTATGTGGAAGTTGGAATTCAGCCTATGGTGAAATGCCTTTCAAAGTATTATAATTCCCAGTCCTAAACTTAAAATTCTACGAGGACCTATTGTGGACCCAAAACAGCTCCAAATTCACCTGATAGAACTTATAAGAAAATCTTCAACCGACATGCCGCCTGACATCGAGAAAGCCCTGATGACCGGTTATCATCGTGAGGCAAAGGGAAGTTCTGCGAAAGGTGCTTTCAAGGCAATTATGGAAACCATCAAACTTTCGCGGAAAAAAAGCATTCCCCTTTGCCAGGACACCGGTTCCCTCGTCTGGCATATCTACTACCCGGACGGATCGGAACTTCTCCCGGTGGAGTCTTCGATTAAACAGGCGACTGTATTAGCAACAAGACTAAATTACCTTCGTCCCAATTCAGTCGATCCTGTCACCGGAATTAACCCAGGAAATAATCTCGGCAATGGCGTGCCATCCCCCCATTTCCACCCCTGGAAGAAAAAATCGTGGGAATTCAATCTTATGAATAAGGGTGGGGGATGTGAGAATGTCGGCGCCCAGTACAAGCTTCCCGATACCCGTCTCGGCGCCGGTAGAGACCTCGACGGCGTTTACAAGTCTGTACTCGATGCTGTCTTCCAGGCCCAGGGCAGGGGCTGCGCGCCCGGGATCATTTGCGTGGGTATCGGTGGGGATCGCGACACAGGTATGGTGATCGCCAAGAAACAGATTTTCCGGAAACTGGATGATGCGAATCCCGATCAGCTACTCGCGACACTGGAGAAGAAATTATATCGGGATTGCAACAAGCTTGGAATCGGCCCGATGGGCTATGGCGGTAAGACAACCGTTCTTGGTGTAAAAATCGGTAAATATCACCGTCTGCCCGCTACTTACTTTGTATCCATAGCGTACATGTGCTGGAGCGACCGTCGCGCGAAAATGATAATCAGAGGTCAGAAAGCACATTATTCAAATTAATATGAATTTCTGAATAACTTCCCGTAAAGTATTCATAAGGAATTGACAATGAAAAAATTATATCTGCCAACCGACGAAAAAACCATCCGGTCTCTCCATATCGGCGATGAGGTTCTTCTCAATGGGACTATCGTCACCGCCCGCGACACTGCCCACAAGTACATGGTCACTGAAAAACCAAAGGATATAAAACCGCTTCTTAAAAATTCGGTCATTTACCATTGCGGTCCGATTGTCGCTAATGAATCCGGCATATGGCGAATGGTTTGCGCCGGCCCCACTACAAGTATCAGGGAAGAGCCGTACGAAGCTGACGTAATAAAATTGTATGGTGTTCGGGGCGTGATCGGGAAAGGCGGAATGGGACCAAAGACCCTCGAAGCCTGTAAAAAGTACGGCGCCGTTTACCTCCATGCAACCGGAGGCTGTGCGGCAAAAATCGCCGAGACCATGGAGGAGGTCCTCGAGGTCAGGAAACTTGAATTCGGCACTCCCGAAGCGTTCTGGGTTATCAGGGTGAAGGATTTCCCGTGCACGGTAACAATGGACTCGCACGGTAGAAGCCTACATGAAATAATCGAGAAGAAATCAAGGAAGGTTTTGGAAAGCCTCCTGAAATAAAATCCTGGAGAATCGGTTCGGTAAAAAAAACCTGGGTTACTCGCTCGCGAGCATTCGATCCGATAAATCCCAGTCATCGAATTCTGCATAAATCGTGACTTCCGTTCCATCGGGGCATGCGCCCCAGAGAATCTCAATCACATCGTCCTCAACCGCAATACTCCCGTCAGTCCAGTTACCGACAACACCACCGCCCTGAATCCCGATCCCGCCTCCAAGCGGGGTATCCTGTGGAGGCATCCTGCCCTGGGTTATAAACCTGTAAATATCACGAAGCATTCTATCGTCGATAATCTCATCTCTCCTGGCCGCATCGGCATCATGTCGGCCGGGGTAGTTAATCGCCAGAAACAGGTGGTAATCCGAATCATTGTCGCGATCGATAATTATGTACCCGCCCTCCGGAGTTTTACCATCGTTGGAAAGCTGTTTTGGTCCTTCAGGATTTCTGCCCAATGCGCATCTCCATCTCCCGACAGATTGATCCCCACTCAGAAGGTACACCATGCGATTGCTTTTAGTCACCACGATGCTTAAGTCCGGTATTGGGTCCGTCAGTCCATTTTCCGTGATGAATTCCTGGTATGTTTGTTCCACCATGTTAAGATCGACAGGCGGTTTAAACAAACCCTTGATTTTCGGGTATATAATTATTCCTGCCAGCACCACCAGGATTACGATCGATGTTATGTAAATAATTCTCACCATGGCCTGCCTATTTTATCATCTTGAACGCTAGATAGCTTTAATTATGTCGATATACGAGATAAGGCTGAATTTTTTTGGCCTATATGTGCTTGGATTTGCTAAAATTACCAATTCATCATGGCTTACTTTGAGATTACAGGACTTCCCTTAAGGACGTTCAGCAAAGAGTTTGGACTTACCGTCAACCTCGAACTCGAACGGGGCAGGGGACTCAGTGTCCTCGCGGACGATGGTGTCCTGCCGGGAATCCTGTGTAAGGCAATTACCGGCCATGGCGACTTCTCCGGCGAGATTATGCTTAACAGCCGGCGAATTGATCCAATGCCGGTCAGGAAACGAAATGTCGGTGTCCTCGGAAATACACCGGGTATCATCCCGGGACGAACTGTAAAGGAAAACATGGAACTTGCCCTCAAGGAAAGGGGAATTGATGAAGCCGAACAGGTCTTTCTGATCGAGCATGAACTCAGCCAGGGATTACTCGCCGGACTGGCCGAAGTCCGGGCGGGAACACTCAATGCGATTGAAAAAACAGCCCTCGCCCTTAGTCGAATACTCCTCGCCGGCACTGACCTGGTTTTGATCCAGAGACTCCCCGTAATCGGGGTCGAGTCGGACGAAACGATCACCCAATTCAATCCCGGGTTACAACTTGACGGTCTCCTTGCCATTAAAAATCTCCTGAGGAGGTTCAAGGCAACCTGGATAAGCGTCCTTACCGATCCGGCATGCGTCCTTCTGCTCTCGGACAGCCTCGCGGTATTTTCCCAGGGAAGCCTGATACAGGAGGGATCTGTAAGGGAATGCCTGGCGGCTCCGGCATCACGGCTTGTCGCCGATTTTCTTGCGTTCCCGAAAATGAATTATCGTAAGATGAAGGTTGAACGGGATGGTCCGTACGTAATGCTCCGCAGCGGCCGTTACGGGATAACGATCTCCGAATTCGCTAAACGACAGATGGCGAGTCGGGAAGGTGAAGAGATCATTGTCGGGGTACGTCCGGAAGACCTCCATATTCGGGGCTATGAGAGCGGTGACCCAACCGTAATGAATCTTGCGAAGGTTACTTCTATCGATAATGTGCCCGGTGGCCAGATCGTGAGGCTGGATGCCGATGGTGTCGAATGGCTGGCTCATACGGAATCCGGACGTGTTCTATTTACCGGGCAACTGGTCGAGCTTCGACCCGATCCCGACCGGGTCCACCTTTTCCATCAGATCAATGGCGCCAGTCTCCTTGACTGAAACATTTCCACAAGCTAATCTCCTCTATATCTACAATTAAGGATGGACTACCGCTGTGTCAGATCCCGATAGTATAAAATCCGGAAAACTGCCGTCCGACTTTGAGATCGAACGCATCCAATTCGAAGCGTTTTTAAAGGGTAAAGGTCTCAAGCTGACAAAACAGAGGAAGATAATTTTCAATGAGGTCTTTCGTCATCATGGACATCTTGACGCTGACAGTATTGCAGAACGGCTTCGAAGCCTTGGAAAACGCGCAAGCCGGGCGACTGTATACAGGACTCTTGACCTGCTTTCCGAAGCCGGGCTCGTTAAATCGATTAGGCTGGGAAAAAGCCAGCACTACCACGAACATGTGCACGCAGGTGAACATCACGACCACCTTGTATGTGTTTCGTGTCACAAAATTATCGAATTTTATTCAGATGAGCTTGAGAATACACAGGATAAAATCTGCAGGGAATATTCATTCAAACCTGTCCACCACACAATTATTGTATTCGGTATCTGCTCAAAATGCAGTCAAAAAGGGGATTGAAAATTCTGCAACCTGGTCCGGGTTTATTTATATCTTCAACTTCCGCCTCTCGGACTTCGCTCTTATCCTCAGACGGTCAATACGTTTCGGGGTTGGAGGATGTATTTTGAACAGCATCTGGTAAGGATCGCGACTCATGGGATTTACAATGCACAAACCGCTGAATGAGAGGTCTACATCAAACGATCCCAGCATTAAAGCTTCCTGAAGCTTCATCAGGCCGTAAGGCAGGTAATCCGGGTTTTCGAGCTTAAGAATCGTAGATGAATCAAGGCGGTATATTTTCCTTTTATCAACTCCCAGTAAACTTAATGGCCATCCAATTAAAAATGCCGGTAATGCATTGAGAATTGTAAAAATAATGTTTGGCTCTCCTGGCCGTTTTCCAATTATCCATCCACCAGTCCGTCCTG
>DAOVJF010000085.1 GCA_030673355.1 Planctomycetota bacterium
TGCCCGGGGTTTACTCACACTCTCTCCAGTATCGTCGGCATAGATTAAAATATCCCTGCCCGGATTAATATCCCCGCGTGCTAAGAGGGCTTCCCAGTATGACTCAAACAGAAAACCATCCAGACCCCTGATGTTTTTTGAGTAATCAGCGAAGATAGAGACCAGATCCGGAAGCTGTTCGGGATGGTAAGGAATAAGCACAGTTGGTCATATTATCGTTTAATGGTGTGTAAGCGCAAGGGGTAAAAAAAAGCTAGCCCACCAGGAGGCGGTGGGCGTAAGCGGGAAAAGGTGCTAAGGAGGATCATTTATCGATGGACAGTTGTTTTCTTAAAATCCGGCTGCGAATCGGGGAAGACCACAGCCGGAACGGACGTAGGAGATATAGGCCTGATTTAGTATTTCCAATATCGTTTTATTTTTTATTCTGAAAGGACGAGATGCTTCTCCGTCCAAGTAGTACATTACACAATCTATGCCAAATCAGCCGACTTGTAACAATAGGCTGGATTAGAATCAATATACTCTCGAAATCTTTGTTTATGGGAAATATACGATCGGTTGGAAAACACTTCAGTGCGTGCATACTTACCAACTGATCGACAATCGGAGCATTTTGCAACAATTTAAGTTTAAGAGAGGTTCAATCTGCACCGAAAAACCCGCCTGATTAATATACCAGGCGGGTGGCTCTGTCTTAATACGATAATATAAACCCCCGAATTTATTGCGTATCCACATTTTTGTCCGAATTGTTTTCAACTTCAGCCTGTTCAGCATCAAGCCTGCGCTTCCATACTTCCTTGTCAATCTCGTTTTCCATTGGTTCACCATTGAGGTAATGCCGCAGGTTGTTCAGCCAGTGCTCGTGGGTTCTTTTCCAGAAATGCGGACCGATTCCTGCAATTCTTGGGGTAATCAGGGTGCCCTCGAGACGCCACAGGTAGCTGTCATCCGAGAGTGGTTCCTTCTCGAATGAATCCAGTCCTGCACCGGCGATTTTGTGGTCCATTAATGCCTCGACAAGTTCATCTTCATTTACAGCGCTTCCTCTTCCAACATTGAAGAAGTACGCATCATCCTTCATTTTGGCGAACTCTTCATATCCCATGATGTATTCCGTGTCGCCGGTTTCGGGAATACAGCAGACAAGGAAGTCACTTTCCTCCAGAAGCAGGGGCAGGTCTTCGGGAGGGCCGAGGTAATTTACATAATCAGGCTTATTACTCGGATCACGCTTGGTTGTGGCGATTACCTGCATCCCGAGAGAATGTCCCCTTTTGGCCAGTTCCCTGCCGATTCTGCCCAGGCCGATAACCCCAAGGGTGCAGCCAACAAGCTCCTTGAAGTGGGGGAAATGGTCCCAGGCTGTACCCCTGGCCCAGTGGGCCCGCATCTGGTTTCGCACGCAGATATGAAACTGGCGGCCGAAATACAGCATCATACCCAGGGCATGTTCGGCGATCGCGGCAGCCCTGGTTCCCCTGGACATTGTCAGGACAACATCGCTGTCAAGGAATGTCGGGAAAAGTTGATTAAAGATATCGCCTGAAGCGGAATGAAGCCATTTCAGCTTTTCAGCCAGGGCAAATCGTTCCTCAGAAAGTGACCATCCGAAAAAAATCTCAACGGTCGGGAGATGCTCTTCAAGTTGTTTGTCACTTGCGATTGTTACCACGTCAGCATCGTATGCAAGCGCCTTTGTTTCGCCAATCGCCCACTCAGGATAATTCCAGATATCATACCGGTGATCGTAAAGCTCGATAAGGATTTTCATTTTTACTTTATATTCCTCCCGCCGTGGTATGTTACCATAGGTAAACGGTGTCCTAAAGACCCGATTAACGGTTGGTCAATATTTGATGGGCAGTTATCCTGAAATTTCCCACTATATCGCCTGGCAGCTCGAAAGGGTAAAATATATCGGGCTGCTTCTTCAAATTCTCGGTCTCTTCATGTTTCTCTCTTTATGGTGGCACAGTGATCGTGGATGGCGGTACATTCGTTGGTTTTTATGCGTATATTTTTTAATTGTGCTGTTTGTACCGTACATGACCTGGTTAATTTACGGGCTGGTTTCAGATTCTCCCACACCGGCGATGAGGGTTTACCTGCTGAGGTCGGGTGCCGGGGGGATAATCCTCTGCTCGGTTTCCATAATCTTTCTGATCATCGATCATTTTAAAAATTTTACAAAATTCGACAGTTTCGGTCCGGAGTCGTGGAGTTCCAGGAATCCAACCTCCAGGCAATGGTTCGGCCTTGTAATAGCCGTATTTGCGATATGGTATCCGTTTGTTCCGGTGCCGTTAAATCCCGGCTCATCGTTGTTTACATACGGATTTCCAACATCATTCGGGGTTACGCTCACTCCGGTGTTTCTATTCCTTGGCGCCCTGATACTGGCCGGATCACTCCGTCCCGGATATCAAGCGGCTGTCTGGGCCGGCATAAGTGTGATTATCAGTGCGCTGTTCGTGGATCCCTTGACAATACATGGAATATTAAGCGCCTTACTGGGCCTGGTATTTCTTATCCTTGGGGTAACAGGTTACCGGAAACAACACGTCCATGATTCTAATCTGGTACAATAGATAAATCATGCCGCCTCGACGGGAATATTTTGGAAGTAGTGAGTTTAATAAACCTGAGGGAAGCTCGATTTGTTTTCCTGAATATACACCCGATTGGGACCGGTGGTTGAATGTCTATAACATTATTGAACTCCCTGAAATTCCACCCGATGGGGACAGCCGAAGCGAGAACCTCCCGGTAAGCATCAAAATCCTGAGACAGTTGTTCCTGGACGCTGCGAGTAAATTCGCGACTGAGGTCTGGTTTGATTTCGAACCGGACATTTCCGAAAATGAATGGGGCAGGGGTGCGTTTGTGGATGCCTGTTACTCTCACTATGGGAAAGGTATCCACGCTGTACGAATGCCGCAGAAATTTTTCTTCCAGGATGACAGTGAACTGGGAATTTTCAGGTATCTCCTTGAAGACCTGTCCGATGATGGGATGTTCAAAATCCAAACGAACGAATTTAAAGATATACCGGTGAAACAGGATCCAGACGGCTCTACCGATGGAAGCGCGTTTCCGGGACTGGCTGAAACCATAATTATAAGGGCGTTCAGGGTTAGCCTGAAAGGTCATGAAGCACCACAGGACCTGGTGATTCAAATATGCCCGCGATTCTGGCATATGCCTACCGGGTTCAGGATGGATTGAGACACCCGCTTCTGAAAATCTACCCGCAACTTTCAATTCAGGATTAAGGTTTACTTCTCAATGCGCACGGCGAGCGTCAATCCGGATTTTCCGGAGTCGATCATCTTTCGATCGATTGAATGCGCCAGCGGTCGAAGCCAGTCAGGGAAATAAAAATCAAGTTGCCCGACCCGGGAAAAACTTACGAAGTCAATTTTTGAAAATTCCTGCGTCTGCTTACCAATCCGTTCGGGCGAGTTGGCAAGATAATGGGTCGGGTAGTTCTCATAGCGGCCATGCCCTTGTTTTCCATGCACCAGGTTAAGATAAAGATTCTTGAATCGAAGACGTTCAGCCATGCGGGAGAGCGTGGTGAAATAGTGGCGCGAATCTACTGTAAATCCCCAGAAAATACCTCCCGGCACGAGGATTTTCCAGAGTTTAGAAAAGAACGCTTCAGGGTCGGGAATGTGTTCAAGCACCATAACCGCGAAAGCGATATGAATTGATGAATTTTCGATCGGGGCATCATCGAAGGTACACCTGTGAACTTTATATAACTCCGGAATTAACCGGATATCGCTGTCCGGCTCGATTCCAGTGTACTTTTCGCACGATTCGATCAGCGATTTCTGCAATTTCGGATGATCGTCGAAACCCCTTCCACACCCGATATCCAGAAAGGTTACGCTCTCATCAAATCGTACGGCGTCATCGAGGATCATGTCATGAAAAATTGGTGAACGCCATTCGCCATTACGGTAACGTTCGATATATTTCGACCATTTATCCTGGTTGGAAATATGACACATGTTTTAATTTCCGGTTAGCGTGTGCCGGTCTTAAGATGCCTGCGTACGTCGGTTTTGTCCAGTTCCTGGAGGTTCTTGTAAAGCTTTTTCTGGTCCCTCGACAATCCTGACGGGGTGATAACTTTCAATTTGATAATCTGATCTCCCGCGCCCCATCCGCGAAGGTGGGGCATTCCTTTTCCCTTGATTGTAATCATTTCACCGGTTGAAGCTCCCGGTGGGATAATAACCGTTGAGGTTCCGGTTAAAGTCGGCACCCGAATTTTTGCGCCAAGAACGGCTTCATATAACGTAATCGGGATCTCGCAGAAAAGGTTGTCGCCTTTCCTCACGAAGAAATCGTGTTCGGTAACGCGCGCGATGAGATAAAGGTCGCCGGGAGGCCCCCCGCTCATGCCGGCTTCACCCATACCCTCATACCGGACTTTCGAGTTTGTGTCGACTCCCGCCGGGATCTTGATCTGAAGCGATTCCTCTTTTTCTACCATACCCTTTCCCGAACATTCATTGCAGTCGACAGGATTGATCTGGCCGGCGCCGTGACATCTGGGGCAGGTTTGAGTGAATGTCATGAAGCCGCGGGTCTGGCCGACCTGTCCGCGTCCGTGACATACCGGGCATGTTGAGGGCTGGGTGCCCGGCGCGCCGCCCGAACCGCTGCATGTAGGGCATGTAACGTGCCGGCGGAACCTTAAAGTTTTATTCAATCCTTTGGCGACATCCTCGAAACTAAGGTCGACAACAAACTGGAGGTCGGCACCCTTGCGAGCCTGACGACCTCTGGCTCTCCCGCCCCTCGCGGCTCCGAAAAGTTCCTCGAAGATATCCCCCAGACCGCCACCGGCCCGTCCGCTCAACAGGTCTTCGATATCAATATGCATACCGCCCTGGTATCCGCCTGGGCCACCCATACCTGGCTGGAATGCCTGGTGTCCGAATTGATCGTACTGCTGGCGCTTCTCCGGGTCGGAAACGACCGCGTACGCTTCACCGACTTCCTTGAATTTGTCCGCAGCCTGCGGATCGGGGTTTACGTCGGGATGGAGTTTCCTTGCCAGGCGGCGATAGGCGTCCTTGACCTGCTTCTGTGTAGCGCCCTTGTCGACTCCAAGGATTTCGTAATAATCTCGTTTATCTGTCATATCCGTTTTATATTCCCGCTATCACCCGGTCTGAACATATTTTTTTAAAGGTGATGTTTTCGTCGATCGAGAACCTCGAATCCAAGACCCTCTAAAATATCACAGGCCATTTTCATCATTTCCGGGGTGAACTGGTCATAGTTAATTGGAACGATCCGGCCAATCACTTCCTGCAGGGATTTCAGTTCGCCGTTCACCTTTATGTAATACGTAGTATCCTTATCGGTTAATTTGCCATAACCGGTGGAATCAAACGCGTCCAACAAGGTTTCATAGGTCAGACGATAATCCCTGTCATTCCAGCGAAGTACCAGCTCTGTCAGAAGGAAGCCAGCGGATTTTCCATTATTTTCCATATCCGATGAATTCACGGTCAATAATCCTGCTATATTTGTAAGATCACAAATATCCGTTTAGTATTTACCGCATTAATCTAATGTTGTCAAGAGAATTGAGTTGAGTACAGTATACTCAATAGCATCAAAATATCAGGTGGGATTTATGGCCCGGCACTAATAGAAATCATAATATTTAACAAATTGCAGTCATTCAATAACAAAAACGACCCTGACGGGTCATGGAAGAATTTCAAAATATTGATATTTCGGTTATTCAGACTCTTTGATTGAATCAAGGTAGCCGCATGATTTGCCATTTGTTTTTACCAGGCAAATATCCGGATCGTATGTCCCGCACTGCATGCAGACGGTTTTGGTGATCGGGGCTAAATTTACCAGAACCTTGGAAAATTCATGCATTTGCTGATTGAGAAGCCTCGCATTTTCAATCCCCAGATCGCTGATAACCTTTTCAATTTCCGCTTTTTTCAGGCTGTAGTATTTCTCAACTATTTTCTTGCCGGAAGAGGTTAAATGGAGGTGCGCAATCCTTCGATCGTGCGGATTCTCGCGACGCTTTAGAAGTCCGAATCGCACCAGTTTGTCGATAGTTTTTGTGGCCGCGGGATAGCTGACTTTCATGTAACGGGCGATATCGCCGACCGTTTCGCCGGGGTGGTTATCCAGAATCCTCAGCAGATTCATGTGGACGTAACTGAGGGGTCTTTCGGTCGCTTCCTCGATAAATCTGCTCTCAATGTAATGGCGTGTCAGGAACGCCATTAATTGGAGATGGCCGATAAATTCGTCCATTACAAGTTTCCCATTCGATTTCATAGCTTACCAACGTACCTTTGAGAGTAGTTAATATTTAACCATTGATAATATAATTCTGATAAAATGAATTGTCAAGCATATAAACCTTATTTCCTCTCACTATGTATCAAATTTTATAAATTACCGATCCTGATAATTAAGAATTCTTTCTAAAAGTGCAATCGAGGAAGTTTGACCGGTCAGGGTTACCGCCATCCTACTTCCATTCTCATATTAATTAGAACTGTGTTAATCCTCTGCAGAAGGGGTATCGGTCGAAATGAGGCTTAGATACCTTGCGAGGTATTCAAGGTCCTCGTCGCTCAATGTCTGCGCGGGCATTGTCGCCTCCGGATCCACGTCCAGGGGATTTCGTAACCACCTGATTAATTCATCCCTGGTAAACTTGTCGCCCACATCGGTCAGGTTAGGACCGATGTTACTGCCGGGATCGTCGCCAATTTGATGACAGGCGGTACAACCGGCGTTGAGCCAGACTCTCAATCCTTTGTTCAAGTCGGCCATGGAAACATCTTCTTCTGTTTCGCCAGTGGGATCGGCAAGATTATTTTCGGTGGGTTCGGAACCGGTCTCCCGTGAATCTTCAGTCGCCGTTTCTCCCTCTTGTACTCCCTGGTTTGAATCCTGGTCGGATACGCAGGACACCGATACTGTCAAAATAACCATGACGGCCATTAGCCCGATAATCGCGGTAAGTTTCATCGCTTTCACCCCTCAGGTTCTAAAAACTATACCTTTTCTGCAATTTTAAAGCCACCTCTTAAACAGGATTAAAAATTATGCTCCTTCCGGGTTTGCGATGGGTGGAATTATGCGGTATTCAGGATATTCATGCGAGACGGGTGAAGCAAGTAGCCCGGGAAGCCACCGAAAAATTCCCTAAGCATGTGAAATAGTAATTGCTGGCTTCCCGGGAACCCTTCCGTACGATTTAAAATAATTGTAGAAATAACATACGGGTTCCCGGGCTACGGGGCTACGGGACTGATATAGCTATCCATATCAGATAGATATGGGTCTACCGCTTTTTGACAGTATATTGTATATTATATTTAGTACATTTAACAATGCTACATTGGGAGGAGTATGAGATGGACCGGATTTCGTTCAGAGCAAATGGATTAAATAGCTGGAAAGGATTGCTGCTTTTAAGCATCTTACTTTTTCTTTCAATAGCAGTGCCGGGTTGCGAGAGCAATGATAGAAATCTCCCTGAGTCGTCAGAGAGCACGAATTTGGCTATCGAATTTGAAACGGTTGATGAATACCTGGATTATGGTGATGGCAGTTATAAGTCAGGGGAATACGAACAAGCCTTTATGGCATATACAAAGGCGATTGAGATGGACCCGGACAGCTACGAAGCCTACTGTGGTCGGGGATGTTCTCATATGGTTAGCGGTGACCTTGATCTGGCAATAGATGACCTTAACAGGTCAATCGAAATTAACCCGGAGTATGCGCATGGTTATGGGATTCGCGGAATAATTTACCATCGCAAAGGTGAGTTTGAACTTGCGATAGCAGACCTTGACAGGGCAATAGAACTTGAGCCAGATGAAAGCTCATTTTATCATAAACGAGGGCACGTGTACCGGGATTTGCGTGACCTGGACCTTGCGATGGAGGATTACAACAGGGCTTTGGAAATTGATCCTGACACCTACGAAGCCTACTATAGCCTGGGATACATATATCAAATGAGTTCTGATCTGAACCTTGCTATTGAAAATTTCACGAGAACAATCGAAATTAACCCGGAATACGCGCAAGCTTATGAAGCTCGCGGAATAATTTACCATAGCAAAGGTGAGTTTGAACTTGCGATAGCAGACTTTAACAAGGCTGTAGAACTTGAGCCAGATGAAAGCTCGTTTTATCATAAACGAGGGCACGTGTACCGGGATTTGGGTGACCTGGACCTTGCGATGGAGGATTACAACAGGACTTTGGAAATTGATCCGGACACCTACAAAGCCTACTATAGCCGGGGTTACATATATCAAATGAGTTCTGATTTGAACCTTGCTATTGAAAATTTCACGAGAACAATCGAAATTAACCCGGAATACGCGCAAGCTTATGAAGCTCGTGGAATAACTTACCGTAACAACGGTGAGTTTGAACTTGCGATAGCAGACCTTGACAGGGCAATAGAACTAGATCCAGATGAAAGCTCGTTTTATATTACTCGCGGCGGTTTATACCATTCCATAGGCAAGTTCGATCTTGCAATTGACGATGGTTATAAATCATTAGAGATTAATTCGGAGAATGCTGATGCTTACATTGGCCTTGGTTCAGCTTACTGGTATATAAAAGATTATGAACGCGTTATAGAGTTCAGCACAACAGCGATAGACATGAACCCTAATGCAAACCGTGCTTATTATAATCGTGGCCTGGCTTACCACAGTCTGGGAAATCTTGATCTGGCGATCGCAGATTATACGATCGCAATAGACCTGGGCGCGGACTTCGTCGGTGCATTTTCTAATCTTGGTAGAGCTTTCCGAGAAGGTGGAAACTATCAA
>DAOVJF010000013.1 GCA_030673355.1 Planctomycetota bacterium
CGAAATCAGCGTCGATTTCAGGAGCGGTAAATGTTGTCGATTTGGAATTTGGATTGCTAAGAATACCGAATTCGGTGGGATTCACTACCCAGAAACAGGTGATACCTGAGTCGCCTTCTGCATTGACCCTGAATTCAACGGGCGTGCCCTCCGGGACCTCGCCGGGGCCAGAGATACTTCCGACCATGAGAATATTCCCGCCACGATCGCAGCTTAGAATTATGATGAGAAAAAGAACGATTGAAATTCGGGAAGGCAGGTTCATCATAGGCCTCACAGAAGTAAATATGTTGAGTAACGAAAATTTCTTTTGATATTCAGGTCCGTAAGATCACCTGAGTTTGATAATTCGTACGCCGTACTCGCTGTCCACCATGTATAAATAATCACCATCGACCTCGAGATTAATACAATTCCCTTCCGTGAAATAAGAAACCAGTGATGTCATGTTCTCGGGATCGCGGATATCGAATATCTGGACTCCCTGGAAGTTAGCGATGTATGCGTGATGGCCATCTATAACAATTCTTTCGGCATATCCTTCCACTGTGACTGAATCTATGAATTCGAGTTCGCCCGGCCCTGAAATTTTATAAGCTTCCAGGTTGCTTTCAGAGGAGCCCTGTGTGATTACAAATACGTAATCACCACTAATTGCAAGAGCCCTCGCGCGTAACAGGGTAGTGTATTGGTTCAATCGTTGACCCGATTCAGGGGGATCAACGTCGAACACTTCTATCCCGCCGGAATCTCCATAACCGTAAGTGACATATGCGAACCCGTTATTTAATTCCACATCACTTCCCAGACCGTCAAGGCCCCAAAACCCCACACTTTTTAATCCGGCTGGCGGATCAATATCCCAAATCTGGAAATCACCTGTTCCCCAACCAGAAAAGCCAAAGTGTAAATTACAGATGTAGGCATAACCATTTTGAATTATTATGTCACCAAAACCCTTGTAATAACTAAGGCGCCTTCTATCAACCACAATTTCCAGGGTATTAATATTAATGATACTTAAACAATTATCGAGATAACTCCAACCGGGTGTCAGTACGTAAGCATACTGACCATCAGTTTCCACTTTTGTGGATGTACCCAGCATTTCGATTTCGCCCACCTTGGATGGAAAATTGGGATCGGAAATGTTAAATATACTCAGGCTATCTGAAACTATCAGGAGTTTATTGCCGCTGATTGCAATATCGTGTGCAAAATCAAGATCCTGGAAATATCCATGGGAAATAATTGATCCATCCGTGTAAACTCTAACGACATAAACCCTTGACTCGCTTATGATGCAGATGCGGCCCCAAGCTGCAGCAATCGCGAAACCTGGAATGGAATTCAAGTGTGAAATATAGGAAAATGGTGTTGCGGGATCCAATGACAGGCGGTACAAGCTGCTGTTTTCCAGATATACATAAATCGAATTTCCCATAATATCAATGTCCGTAATATTCAATCCTGCATGTGGAGCCTCGGTGATTGGATAAGTCAACTCAGGAGGGTCAATATCGTAGAGTACAAGCCGGTCTGATTGACTCGCAGCGACATATGCATAACCGTTATTAAGCTCAACTAAATCAAAATTAATCTGGGTATTGACTGTCCTGACAACATGGGTCGACTCCGGTGTGCTGATATCCAAAATATAGAATGCGGATTCATCTTTATCGAGAATAACAGCATAATCTTCGTAAACATCAATTCCAGCGGCACAGGCACCAATGTCAATATGGCCGACAATACTGGCGTTGTCCGGGATGGAAACATCAACAATTGAAATCCCTTCCCAACCCTGGCAGATGTAGAGATATCCATCCTGAATGGCCATATTTTCCGCATTATTATGAATTTGATTTGTGCTGATAACCCATGGAGACAATGGGTTTTCGATGTTAATAATAATAAGAACCGAATCATATTGACTTAATAAATATACATAATTTCCTTCTACCTCAATCCATTGCGGGGAATGTGATACGTAACATTTACTTAACAACACAGGCTGGTATGTATTAGAGGTATCAAGAATAGCTAACCCGAATTCAGGAGTGAGAATGTATGCAAAATGGCTTTGTACCTCAACATCAAAAGGAATGATCTCATTATCTACCGTTAATATTTCCTGAAGGTTGAAATAATTACTGTCACTTATTGACACAATCAGAGGTTCGTCCAGTAGATCCGAGAGGCCACCAAGGTCGGTAACCCTGAGCTGCACCTCGTGGGTCCCTCCCTCGCCAAAGACATGCACCGGTTCCTGCTCTTCACTCTCCGGCTGGAAACCGATACCAGGACCATAAGAAAAATCCCATTCCCATTTCACTATGTCGTCATCACCGTCCGGGTCGGTTGAATCATCAAAGAATTGGACCCCAATCCCAACATCAACTTCGACTGTACTCACGTGGGCAGCAGCGATCGGTTGTTGATTCACTTTGGGATCGGGAGGGCTCGTGAGAATATTCCCACCACGGGAGCAGCTTAGATTGGTGGTAAGAAACAGGGATACGAACAGCAGGAGGTGTAAAGCGAGGATGCGATTCATTGTTTGTCACACGCCTTTCGTTTTATCACTCAATCTTGATATACTACATAATTTGAAGTTTGTCAATAGCTATATCAACCGCATATTTTCACCGGTTTTTTCAGCCAACCCGGGCATGGCATTCATCTCATGCTCAATCATTAATTAATGCATTTCATTTCTTTTAAAAGAGGGTTATTATTTCGATGCATGGCTGAAGGAGAATCAATGTCCGAATTTTCCATACGTGAGTACCGGGATGAAGACCTTACCGCGCTTGCGATTCACTGGAAGGAAACCTACGAGAAGAAAGGCTGGCCACCGGGGTTCGAGTTCGGCGGTGATTTCTCGGAGGAAGCGATCCGAGAGGCCCTTATGCGGTTTAAATATATCGCATGCTGGCTCGGATGGCTCGACGATAAAATAGTGAGCTTCCTTTCATATCGCGTGAGTGGGGAATATCCTGACATGACCTATGTCGAACTTTTCAATACCCATCCGGATTATCATGGAATGGGTTACGGCCGTAAAATCATGACACATTGTATCGACCGTGCGATCCGCGACAACGTGAAACGGGTCGATCTTCATACCTGGTCGGCAAACACAAAAGCGGTTCCGCTCTACAAGAAAACCGGATTCTTCTGGCGCCCGAGAACTTCCTGGGTGCACATGTACAATTTCCTTCCCGCGGTTATCAATAACCCGATCGTCAAGGAGTTTCTCGGGGACACCTGGTGGTACGAGGCGCTCAGGCAGGATCTTGAGATCAAGGAGAATGACGAACTCTACAACGACTGTTCGTACCATAAATACGTTTTTGAAAAAGACGGGAAAAAGATAGAGGTTCTTGTAGACCCTTCCACATCGGGGATTACGGGGATTGAGTCCGACGATCTTACAATCCGATGCGATGTCCCGGGACTGACACATGTCCCGGGGATTCCTCAGAAAGTTATCTGGATACTTAAATCCGCGAATAAAAATCCGGTGCAAATAAAAATTTCAAGCGACGGTGCCGATGGAATTGAATATTCCGTAAACGAATCGTTTGAATTGGTGGGTGAAAAGGAACTGGTTACAGAAGCTGTTCCGTCGGCTGATCTCCGTCCGGATAAAATCGACTGGTATGGGAAACCGGTTTCGTGCAGGATCGAAGTCGATGGGAAACAATTCGAGATGTGTCCGGGGATACGAGTGGTCCTGCCGTTCGAGCTGGATTCGAGACCTTATCCACTGCGGTTCCAGCCTGGTGAGGAAGTGGATATTGTCCTGAACCTGGAATCGCACATAACCCGGGACACTGTATTCATGCCGGATTTAAGCTCTGCCGGCGATGTAGAAATCATCGGTGATAAATTGAGGGATCCAATTGAAGTTAAAGCGGAAAATTCATTCGGGATTCCGGTCAGGCTGAGAGCAGGGGATAAAACCGGATCGGGCTTTTTAAAGATAGGCGGGAAAATCAGGATCGGTGATGATGAAACAGAGATTCACCCGATCGAAGCGAATGTCGGAATTGCGCCCATTGGACAGCCTGTTGAGATTCCTGACGACGATCCGAATGTGACTGCTGTTTCAAACGGGGTCCTTTCACTGAAAATTCAGAGGAAAGGCGGGGAGGTCGGAATTCATAACCAGTCCACGGGACAATTTTATGTGAATCTGAAGTCCGATATGATCGGTGAACCGTTCACGACTCAGTTACGCGGGAAAGATTATGACATTTCGGTCAGAACAACGAGCCATGCCGCTGAGATCGGATGCAGGGTAACCTGCGATGATTTCCCGGGAATTGTGTACGAGAGGATTATAAAAATCGGTACCGGAAGTACGGTCGATGTGGTCATCAGGTTAAAAAATGAGAGCGGGAAGCAATTCAATGGAAGGGTTCGATTCGTGGTAAATAACTGGAGCATATCGAAAATAATTATTCCCTTAAAAGACAGAGTTATCCAGGGTCAGAAGGATTTCATGCTTGGCGGGACCTTACCGCTGCCGAAAGATGTCGATGATTACCCGGAACCGTGGGCTCTGTGGACCGCGCCGGGGTCGCCATCCGGCGAGAAATTAATGACAGGCATGATTTTCGAGGGCGCCGAGCAGGTAAACTGGCAGGCATGGGACCCGTTATCGATTGAATATGCGGTGGAGAATTTAAATCCCGGTGAGAGTGTCGAGCTTCCCCACGCACGGCTGATGTTTAATGTCGGGATGTGGCAGGATGTACAGAAGGAAGCGTTGAAAGGTGAACCATCGGTACTCCCACGATATGCATGCGATGTTATCCACGCTGAGAGTCCGGTGTTTATGGACGATCTGAAACCGTCGGCGATTTTCAACTATATTCGTCCGATAAAACTTGCCGGGACCGTAATGTTGAAATTCGGTGAGAGCGAAAAAGAAGTTTCGAGGGTGGACTGGGATTTTGATAATCCCATCGAGGTAAGTCTGCCGGAAGTTAAAATTCAAGATGGAAAACTGTTGGCGATCGATTATTCGATGGCTGGGAAATTTATCGAGCGGACAGGTCAACTACCGGCGCTGATACCGTCAGGATCGAAGGCTGTTGAAATCAACGAAGGGCGTGAAGGCGATTACGATTTCTTTGACGTTAACAACGGTTGTATCGGTTTCTGTGTCTCACCGAAATTTAACGGCAGCCTTTTCAGGTTGACCGGGAATTCCGATCCGGATCGTAACCTGGTTTATTCATCGTGGCCGAAACCCGGAATGTGGACATGGTTCAATCCATGGCACGGCGGTATAGCTCCCGATATGCATCTGGGTGTTCCGTTTTATAAATCGAAATTTGATGGCGACACGGTGAAGCTTCGATGGTCGGGTTATGAATGGGAGGGTGTCCGAACAACGATAACTCCGATCAGGAAGTACCAGGGATTGAAAATTGAATCGTTTTTCCTGACTCGCCCGGGTTATCCGGTCGTGCTGCACCTGGAGAGATTTACAGAAACCACCGGTATCTCAAGTGTTATTCAAACCGAAGGCATGATGCATCCGTGCCCGTCGGGGGATATCCAAAAGAGGTCGGTAACTATCCTCGATGAATTTGGTAGAAGATTGAGAATTTCACAGAGCGATACAGGCACACAAGCGTACGGCGGATTCTGGGTCGCGACCAGTGATCCTGAGACCGGTAGGACAATCGGGATTGTTTCCAATAATGCCGGGTTATTTCTCTGGGACGCGGCTGAAAGCGGACAGGCGGTTTTCTGGAGCGACAGGATCAGGACGATCCCGGGGCAGACTATGGAAATCGCGTCGATGATCGTAGTCGCAGACAAGCCTGATGTGATTCCGGTGTTATCGGATTCGTTCAAATTCTGGGGAAGGACTGTAGCGGAGGAGGAAGCGGATAAGTCAGTGATGGCTCGGTCGCTGAAATAAATCTTTTAAAACCCAGCTTTTTTACGGAAATACTTGAAAGATTTATTACGACTGCCCTTGGATGCAATATCTATTGAGAAGTGGTTTAGAATTTCCATCATATAGTTAATCCTGGAGGTAAATTTATTTGGCATTCGTTTGTCAAATTCAGCTTTTGTCAGAGTACTGGTATTTTTAAATGTTTTATTTGTCAGTTCCCGCATCATCTTGTCTGACAAGCCAGCAATGTACCAACTCTCGATTTCATGAATCACCACAATGATCTTATCCGGGTTTAGATACCGAGTGTATTTTTTAAGAAGTACTTCTTTTCTTTTAGTTACGCATGGTGCTGCGTTAATATCTGCAACAAAGAACAAATCAGCTTTTAGTTTTTTTACTGTTTTTAAAAAACCTGCGATTTTCTTTTTGGGTAATGTTGCATATTCAATAATACTTATTTGAGAGTATCGGTTCTTGAGTTCGGGCTGTATTACTCGATTGAAAAATCTGCTGTCGTCCGGCCCTTCCACAAAAATAAACAACATTGTTACCTCTCCCTAAATCTCCAGTAAGTTTTGTACGTAAAGATCATCAATGCCCAGGTCGTTCTGCAAAAAGGTTTTTATTTCGTCTTTTTCAGCAGGTCGCGTGATTATTGAGAAGCCATCTTTATCCCTGCTGACGAGGAGCACGTCCTCAAGATCGGCATGTTTAAGCATTTCCGGGTTGTGGGTTGATGCGATGATCTGCTTTTCGCTGGATGCATCTTTCATCATATGAACGACCTTAGAAATTAGGTGAGGGTGAATCCCCCTATCAGGTTCTTCAATGATTGTTAAGGGTTTAAATCCAATGCCTTTTTGTTCAAAGAATAAGGCAATTATTAATGCTGTAATATTAATTGTCCCATCAGATATCAGGAACGTTGGGAAATAATAATCATCGATATATGTTTCTTTTAATTGGATCATTAAATAAGGATCTTCGAGTTGTTTGATTTTAAGATCATCGATAAATGGGAGCGTATCCTTAATAATATTAAAAAATCTCCGTTTGTTCTCTGGGTCTGTTAAAACATTTTTTAAAACAAGTGGTAAATTTTTACCGTTTTCATCCAAATCTGCTTTGCCTGTAATTGGAAACACCGATTTAATTAATTTTGTGTCAAAGTCATAAATTGAGATTAACTCAAAATTAGTCTTGTAACCTAAATCAGAATAAGGTAATTGTGAACGATCCAATGGGATAGGGAACATTGAGCCTCTGATATTTTTAAGAAATTCTAGATTTAAGTTAATAGTTTCTGGAAAACCTTGAAATTCGTATTCGTAAACACCTTGGTTATTATTAATTATTACCGTCCCCTCACAAATAACTTCCGCATTGTATAAACCTTCACCCCAGACATGACCTTGTGGCACAGCTTGTACTTTGCAAAACCATGTTAACTTATCCTTTGAAATCCTATATTCAGTTTTATCTATATTCTTATTTGTTTGAATTGAAAATTCATGCAAGGTTTGATGAATATTTAGGTTCATCTGCCCTTGACCTCCCGAGAACCCTAAGTTCTGGTCAATGTCTGATTGGACTTCTAGGATCAGATCTTTGTCTCCAGAAATTTGGGCATTCTTTAAAAATTGCATCCCTCCTTGCATAGAAACCGCATTTTCCAATCCATCCGTGACAATATCTCTCAGAAATTGAAAAACCTGGATGAAATTCGATTTCCCGGATGCGTTTGCCCCAATCAGGAGATTGAAGTCCCGCAGCTCGACTTCCACATCGCGGAAACTTTTAAAATTCCTGATTCTCAGTTTTTTTATTGCCATGACTCCACCTCAGTACACATGCTGTACCAGGCAGACCAAATTCTGGTCAATAACAAGTATGCATTCACAGGGATTCTGAGTCAACTCAGATTTAGAAACAGGATTTGTAATTTCTCTGATTACCAACCCTCAGCAGGCATCGGGTAGTAGAAGAAATCGTTGTAATCGCTGCCGGCACCTTCCATGTCGACCATTATAATATTGCGGATATCAGGATCGGTGTTGACAGCGAAGCAGTGCGGATTGTCCCAGGATCCATACGATGGCCCTACAATCATGTCATTCAGCACATTCAGGTCGGTATCGAGACGCATCAGGTGTACATGCACTTCGCCGTCCCATGTCTGGTACATAACCATCAGGCGACAGTTCTCAACTGACAGGTCGGTGTGATCGAAATCAATGTCCATCCTTGTCGCGCCGGAATATGGATGCGAGCATACAGAGCCCGAACCAGGATAAAGATCGGCTTCCATTACCCACATTGGAGGTGACTGGCTGATATCGTACTTGACGAATATTTCACCCCAGGTACTCCACGCGTAAAGAATCATGCAGTCTTCCGAATAGCTGATCGCAATATCTGCCACAAGGTCACAAACGTCAGTACCGTATGGATAGGTTACCGTTAGATCAGAATTCAATTCTAACCTGTCGGCGAGATTTTCAACGTAATATGGTGCGGATTCCTGAAGTTCGTAGTGTCTTAACTGCCAGACAGGATCAAGAATCTCCTGAGGTTGGCCGGGATATTCTCCCCGAAGGTCGGTAACCAGCCACAGATCGCCATCCCTGTCGAAATCGATCGCGGGAATTACGGAATACTTGCCCGGATATGCATCGGGAGTGGTCTCAACCACAACTGAATCGATCAGGTTACCGTCCTCATCAATAATCTGAACAGTGTCGAACATCCGTCCGTTGACTACGCCAAGATGGGCATTAGCTGGATTCTGATCGATCGCGGCAGTCATCCCTACATAAAATTCACTGCCATCATGGCTTCCCGGGAGTGTGAAATACTCAGTGACCGGGGCGTCGGATGGATTGTCCGGATCGAATAATATGTAGTATCCAGTGTAGTCGCCAATAACATCCCTGTCCCTCTTCATGACGCATTGACCGGCATAGTTTCCGGTTTCAAGAATCGCGATATCGCCTTTCTGGCAGTTCTTGATCCAGGAAATACCGTCAGTCAGTAAATATTTGGCGTCGTAATCGTGAATCCCGTCGGCACAGTCGACTATGAAACCGTTTTCGAGAATTCCATCTTCAAGATCGGGATTGATAACAGCTACATCGTATATGCCATCATGGACCAGTGTCAGATCGAGATCGCTCGTGATTTGCGTACCCGCACCGCCCATGATCTCATTATCGAATTCAACCGTCCCATTTTCCAAACTCCGAAGTTCTACCTGTGCACCGGACTGGAAGAACATGCCTTCAACAAGCACATCCACGAGCTGATCCCCGGATTGTCCGGTATTGGGATCTATACTTATTACCACCGGGGAATGCTGCATAACCGGCTCATCCATAATGTACACACTTGTCAGAAAGTAAGAACCCAGCGGCCCGGATGGGAAATCGAATTGATCCCCATTAGCTACCTGGGGCTGATAGCCGAATTCATCCGATGCTTCCACGGTAACCAGCAATTCTTCATCGCCCGAATGAGTCAGGGACAGGTTCCCAAGCGTGACCTGGTACACGCTCGATGTCGGTCCGTCGGGCAGTACTGTAGCGGTTGGGAGTACATCGAGGGGCGCCATCAGCATGGGTGATTCAATCCAGATGCCGTTGATCTCGCCGGGAACACCCTCCGGATTACCCATCGCCTGCCAGTCATAGACCCTTATATCCATGTTAATTTCGCCGCCATAAATATTTGGGCTTTCCCACCAGGCGGTGCTCTCGGTCTGGAGGACACTCACACAGTACGCTTCATTCATGTTGGCAGTAAGTGGATATGAGTCGGGGGGATATTCCGGGGCGCCGCCAGGGTCCGGGAGATCCCAACTCGTGTCGATTGCGTAATTGAATGTGAAATCCGGAGTATCGCCGTCCATCCTGAACTGAATGAACATCGGGCGCGATAAAACTCCCGAGCCCACTTCGAAAGATCCGCGGGTAGACGGATCAAGTGTCCAGACCGGTTCATCATAGTCAAATGCGGATGCGTAATATTTATATCCGTTGAGAGTCGCCGTTGGATAAACATCGAATCCGAGCACGCCTTTTGTGTAACCGAACAGGATATCGTACGAGGTAAATTCCTGCGCGTTCCACCAGCGTGTATATCCATCAGCATTAAGGAGACGGGTTTCGTCCGCAGATGCGTAAATTACCTCCGGATCGTGAGCCGTTGCCTGGGTCCCGTTGGAAATAATAATTCCGCGAAGGTCGAAAGTTCGGAAAATCGGATTCCCGGGGATCGGGTGAATGATATTAAAGTCTACTTCTATATACCCCTGGGCTATCTGTGAAATATCAATAATCGAAACAGAAATTAGATTTACCGGAGTTGCCGGAGGCTGCATAAGCCTGAGTACGTTCGCGGTGAATTCAGTTGTCCGTAACGGAACAGGTTCCACTGTCAGATTATCAGGATCGATTAAAATGTCGTAGTACCCAAGCAGGAAGTGCGACGAAGCAGCGTCTGAAATCTTTGAGGCACCGGTGATTCCCGGATCGGCAGGTGGAGATGTCACCAAACCGTTACCGTTCGAGCACGAGAGAAGGAAAATCAGAGATAAAATAAAAACCGCAAGAAATCGATTAAACATTAAAGCACCTCGTTAATTGCTTAGGAGACCAGGCAGGATACTATGAAATTCGTTTCAGTGAATACCCTTATGATAATAATAACACAAAATCCCTGAAAAATAGCAGTAGCATGACCGTAAGGGGCTGTTGAAAAAGTACTAAGACCAATCCTATTAATTAAATATTGATTCGAGATCGGGGACACCTCTTTTCGCCCGTCGAAAAGCAGGTGTCCCTCTAAATTCCAATCAATTTTTGTTTAACAGGATTGGACTAAATCCCCGTAGCGCAGGACGCCGGCCTGCAGTACCGCGGACGGCCCGTCCGCATGGAGAGCGGTATCGGAAGTTTTGATCCCTTGTGATTTTTCAGTCTAATAACTTTTTCAACAGCCCCTGACACTCAGGCTACTGTGATGACGCTCTCATTACCACTCCATGACGGTCGTGGCTCTGATAGTGCAATTGTTTTTTACCAAAAAGAAAACCCCCCGAGCGACGTAGCGGGGGGGGTATGAATGCAAATGATTCGTTTTTTATGGTCAATGCCCAACCTTACAGATCTAGGAAATCTTTGACCCGGACACTTCGTTTCTGGCTCTTAAGCCTCCGGAGCGCCTTGGCCTCGATCTGTCTGATCCGTTCCCGCGTTACGCCGAATTCACGTCCGACTTCCTCTAATGTGTAGTAGTGGCCGTCATCAAAACCGAACCGCCTTCGAATGACACGTCGCTCCCTGTCTGTAAGTGTAGAAAGGACTCTCTCAAGCTCCTCCCTTAAGAGAAGCTTCATAGCGGAGTTATCGGGATTGGGTATGTGATGGTCTTCGAGGAAATGCTGGAGCTGTGAATTCTCATCCTCGCCGATCGGCGTCTCGAGCGAGATTGGCCGCTGGGCGATTTTACGAATTTCCTGTACCTTGGAGGCGGGCATATTCATTTTACAGCCCAGCTCGTGCGGTGTGGGCTCGGTGCCCTTTTTCTGGGAAATTTCGCTGGATGCTTTCTTGAGTTTATTGATTTTCTCAACGATATGAACGGGTTTCCGGATGATGTCCTCCTGGTCAGCGAGTGCCCTTGTGATGGCCTGACGGATCCACCAGGTCGCGTATGTGGAGAACTTGAAACCCTTGGTATAGTCGAATTTCTGAACCGCCCTCATCAGCCCAAGGTTACCTTCCTGTACGAGGTCGAGGAAACTCAGTCCCTGTGTTTTGTATTTTTTGGCGATAGATACAACCAATCGAAGGTTGGCGGTAGTCAGTTTCTTACGGGCCACTTCCTTTTGGATATCATTAAATTCTTCACCATCGATAATTTTCGCCAGCCTGACCTCTTCATTGGAAGTTATAAGCGGGACCCAACCGATTTCCCTCAGGTAGATCTTGACCGAATCGTCGATCTTGATATCGTGAGAGAACTTGATGTCGGAGTCCATGAGATGTTTGGGGTCGGCTTTTCGCTTGGTTAGAGCATCGGCTAGACGCGGTGTCTTGAAAACATCGAAAGTCATCGGTTTTTTTCGGGATTTTGTTGTTCTTTTACCCGCATTTCCATTTGACGGTCGACGAATGAGAAGACAAATGCGTTTGCGCTCGATTGAGCGGTAAATAGCATCAAGCTCATCGCGATTGACTTTCAGGCACAGCTTTACAGTTTCGCGCACCTCCTTTTTTGTTAACCACCCCTTTTCTTTTCCACGACATAACAAGCTCTTGTAAAGGTCGTGTTTACAAACTTTCTGTGGCACGAACATTTGCCGCTCTGGCATAGACAATATCACCACCGTAGTGTGAAGTTAACCTCGTTAGACGGTATAAAATTACCGTCCCTCAATATATTGGATGCTGTTTTTCTGAAAAGTTGCATATTGAACGCAAAAAAAATCGGCGAGGTCTCACGCCTCACCATGGATTAGCCCTGCCAGCCATTTTCACCCATACCAAAGGCCGGCAGTTCCCGCTTCTCCACTCAATCTTCCTCCAAAGCAAACCTTACTAAAGCCCACAAGTTATATACTCGACGTTTACGCATCCGTCAAGACGCAATAGCTAAAGAAAATTAAAAAAAATAAATC
Organism: Planctomycetota bacterium; assembly: GCA_030673355.1. GTDB lineage: Bacteria > JAJVIF01 > JAJVIF01 > JAPKYR01 > JAPKYR01 > JAPKYR01. The sequence continues at coordinate 12,603 of DAOVJF010000013.1, forward strand.
ACATTTTTTATACGTTTTGGTCGGATTTTTGCATAACAAGAGTTTAGTAATGTGGTCAGAACACCTCTTTCCAGCGAGATTTCCATTTTCCGCCCTTTATCTCCTATAATAACAAGCGGGGTAAATTGTTCATGACAGACGCCGCAATCCTGTATATTGTCGCCACGCCTATCGGAAATCTCGAGGATTTGACATACCGTGCTGTCCGAATTCTCGGGGAGGTCGATGTCCTTGCCTGCGAGGATACCAGACGGACCAGAACTCTACTTGGAAAATATGATATCTCCCGACCGGCGAAAATTATCTCGTATCGTGAGAAGAACGAAATTACCGCTGTCAAGGGCATTATAAAACTCCTGGGAGAGGGGAAATCGGTCGCTGTATGCTCCGACGCGGGTTACCCGGGCCTCTCCGATCCCGGCTACAGGTTAATCAGGGAAGCTGCCGGACTCGGCTTTGAAGTGGTCGTCCTTCCGGGTGCATCCGCGATAGCGACAGCGATCGTGTCATCCGGACTTCCAACTGATTCATACACCTTTCTCGGGTTCCCTCCACGGAAAAAAAATCAGATGGCCAGATTTTTTAATAAAGAAAAAGACAATACTCATACCCTGGTGATATTTGAATCGCCGTTCAGAGTGGGGGTAACGCTGGAATCAGCTTTAACAGTTCTGGGGGACCGAATGGGGGCGGTATGTATCGAGCTTACAAAAAAATTCGAGAGAATCCACAGGGGGTACCTGTCGGACCTCGCTGATAAGTTCAGGGACAGGAAAATCAAGGGCGAGGTCACAATAGTAATTGCGGGAAATAATCCGAAATTTACACGATCCGTTTAAGTCTGCGTCCATCGAAATATTTCCTCTTATTCATATCTGGTTGTGTAACATCTAATTAGGCGATAGAATGTATACGCAAAAAGAATGCTCCAAGGGCCAGGGAGGTTCCAAAATGGATCATCGAGCTATTTCTCAAGTTGTGATTCTCACCTTTTTATTATTGCTGATGGTTTCATGTTCAACCGGACAGGTAACTGAAAATGACCCAATCGCCGGCGATCTCACAGATCACAAAAGCCAGACCGGAATGTCGGCCGGGCACAACCTGATGGGTTACTGGAATCTTGTGGTTAACCTGGATTCAGGGGAAATTGAAACCATCCCGGCGAGGATTATCTCAGATCACCTCAACATAGTCAGGCTGCTGGAAAATATGACCTGTTTTCAGATCGTCGGGCTGGAGAATATGGGCGATAACACCTGGATGATCACAATTCGAATTACTCATCCCTTCCCGATGCTTGAATATACGGTGTTCGATGTCAGGGGAATAATGATGTTCGATGGAAGCCGGACATTCGCCGAATTTGGGCTGGTTATGCCCGACCGGTTGCTCGGCGATGGTGAACTGGTCAACGCGGACGGCTATTCGACTCTTTACAATGGGTCTACGATCGGCGAGGGTCCGGGAGGGTTACAGGGCTACATCCAGGGCAAGCTGGCGACCACCGAAATCCCCGACGCGACACTTAATGGCTACAGGCGGCATATTTCAGGAGATCTATCCAACACCAGGAATGCTCTCTTAATTTCGACATTTGTCGAGGTCGAATATGAGCTCGCGTTCCCGTCCCCGCCGAATGAATTTGTCATCGGTTACGCTGTCGATGCGTCCTGGGCTCCCGCGGACAAACTGCCTGTCGAGGATCCGATGCTGGATTTCCCGCCTGAAGCTAACTGTTCCGAAGCCTGGAAATTAGAAACGAGCTACGAGCCGATCGGTGGTGGAATAACAGACGAGGGCGGACAGGGTAAACTAACTATCGATGTTTACGACCACCAGGGTCCGGATACAATCGGTTCGGTGCAGGTTGAATGTTCCGAATTGATTGACGGCGTTTTCGGCGGGACATGGGTTGCGGACTTCCCGAACTATTCAAGATATGAGGTAATTCTTGAAAATGGAAATCTCGCGGAGCAGGGAGAATACACTGCGCTGATTTCGGTTGAGGATACTGATAATGATCCCGAAAAACCCTGGCTGGACCTTACTGCCTACCAGGTGTTTACAGTGGAGGTCGGTGAGTATATTCCGCAGGCACAACCGCCAGTGGCGATCGCGTCAGCCGATCCACTCGTGCAATTCGTGAATGAATCGATTCATTTCTACAATGACGGCTCATTCGATCCGGACGGTACAATCGAGCACTACGAATGGGACTGGGAGAAC
>DAOVJF010000197.1 GCA_030673355.1 Planctomycetota bacterium
GAGCGGTCCACTTACATAGCCAACCGTATCAGAGCCGCGAACGTATCAGAGCCGCGAATGTTAATGAGCGGTCCACTTACATAGCCAACCGTATCAGAGCCGCGAACGTATCAGAGCCGCGAATGTTAATGAGCGGTCCACTTACATAGCCAACCGTATCAGAGCCGCGAATGTAAATGAGCGGTCCACCCTCTCAACACCCGCTCATTTACATTCGCGGCTCTGATACGGGTTTGATCATGGCAGTACCGCTCATTTGCGTTCGCGGCTCAGCTTATAATGTTTATAATACTCTCTCGCCTTCTCTGTCACCCGTACCACATATTCGCTCTTCCCCTCGTGATACGCGACCCGGTCTTTCGGGTACTTCTCCGACAATTCCATCTTCAATTTCCCGTACCGCTCAGCCTCCTCTGGAAATTCTCTCATATAATCCCTGAAATAAAGCCCGTCCCACAGTTTCGAATCCGCCTCGACCATATGAATATGATGCGTCCGAACACCATCCTTGTTACGCCTGATAAACCAGTGGTAAAAATCCCCATCATCGCCCGACTCCGGACGCCAGAAGTAATCGTACCCCGCTACTTCCAGGACCGGCACGACTCGCTCCAATGCCTCTTCCAGGCTGCTCACCTCGACAAGAAGATCGATAATCGGTTTCGACGCCGTACCCCAAATCGCCGTACTCCCGAAATGCTCGATCCTCAACACAACCGAACCCGGCAGCACACCCCTCAGAAATTCCGCTTCGATCTCAAACATCCGCGGCCATTCGGGATCGTACGGCACAATCGCCACTTCCTCACGAACGGCTTCTTCAATTCGCTGTTCTAAACTTTTGTCCAACTCGGTATCACCATAGCAATTGTAACATGCGCATCCCGGTCCCACAGATAACTTGTTGCGTTTCAGCTTGACATGCAGGGCGGATCGCGCTAGAATTACTACGAAGTTCGTAATAAACGAAATTGGGACAATACTAATTACGTAAGAATTGCATGCCGGGAATGAGGTGTTTGAAATGAAAGAAGACCTTGTAATGAAAATTGGCCACAGTCTGCACGTGTTCCTTGAGGCAATAGGGATTGACAGGCTTGGGAAGTGGTCGGATGCGCTCGACGGCATTTCCCCGATGGACCTGCACATCATACGTATGACCGCCGAGAATCCTGATGTGATCCTGAAAGATATACGCGATGACCTTGAAATACCTCAGAGCACACTGACGAGCACCGTTGATCGTCTTGAGGGACGCGGGCTTATTGAGCGCATAATCAGCAGGCGGGACCGTCGATCCTATGGCCTTAAACTGACAGCGAAAGGCCGGAAAACACACAGCGAGCATGAACGGATCGACCGGGAAGGGGCGGCATTGATTCTCGAAGCGCTGGGCAGTGAGAGAGAGGCAAAACGTTTTATTAAGATGCTTTCGAAGATATGCCGGAGATTTGATAAAGCATACGAGGAGATGAGCAAATGAGCTATCTTGATAATCCAAACTGGATAGAAATTGTGTTGAATAGTCTGTTCACGCATAATCTTTTGAGACCGCACTTCAGGAAATTCGCTGAATCGATGGATTTGACAGGCGATGAGATGGTGCTTGATTTCGGGTCTGGCTCAGGACCGTTAAGTCGTCATATAGCGAAGATTCTATTATCCGGAGATGGCCGTGTGACCTGCCTTGATCCGACAGAGAAGTGGATGAATATCGCAAAAAAACGATTGAAAGAATTCCCGAATGTCGATTTCATCCAGGGGGATATTTCAGCATTGAATGGGAAGGGGAAGAAGTTTGATGCCATCACGATTCATTTCATGCTGCACGATCTGGACAAGGAAATCAGGCAGGAGATTATTACCGCCTTGTCATGTCTGTTGAAAGATCAGGGCAGGATTTATATCCGTGAGCCGATGAGAGAGGGTCATGGCATGCCGGTAGAGGAAATCCGGGAATTGATGAACAATGCCGGATTGACGGAAATCCGGGGTGATGAAATATCGAGAATTTTCGTGGGACCGATATTTACCGGTGCTTTTAAGAAATAGCGGGGAATATCTCGTAAATCGCGATAACTGGAAACAAACAGCACGGTTTTTCGTCTACTTTAGTTAAATGTGATAAAGTAAGAAAAAATTTTCCAGGTGAACAATGAATCGAATACTCCCAGTCCTGATACTTGCATTTCTATTTATTCTTGTCCTGAATTTCCAGTTATTTGCCCAGGAGGATCAACCGGATGACGCTGATCTGTCGCTGGACATCAGCATGTCTTTGTCGGAAATAGCGGAGGCGCTTGGTGTCAGAGGTGGAGACTTTGCCGAGCTGCTCGGGCTGGACCGGGGAGTCGACAAGGAAACCCCGTTATCGGAACTGGGCATTTCCGCCGATCAGCTAACCGACTTGATCGAGTCCGGTGCATACCTGGACGAGCCGGCTGAACCTGAGGGAGAGCGCGAACAGGTTCCGGGTGGGGTTCCGGGTGGGGTTCCGGGTGGGGTTTCGGGTGGGGTTCCGGGTGGGGTTCCCGATGAACACGCTGCCGCCGATATATCGATGACCCTGCATGATCTGGCGGAGATGTTCGGTATAAAGGGCGGTGATTTTTCGGATCTGATCGGGGTCTCCCGGAGTGAGAGCAAGGATATCCCGATATCGGAATTCGGAATCGATCAGGCGACACTCGATGAGATCATACGGAACGAAGGATTGGAAACTGTCGCGGCACTGGAAATCAACCTGGACATGACGATTTCCGAGATCGCGGTGATTCTCGGCGTGACCGAAGCTGGCGTCGCGAAGGACCTCCACCTGGATATCGAGATTGATAAAAACACTCCGATCTCGGAATTCGGTGTCGAACAGGAAACGCTTGATGAGGCCGTGGAGCATATAATTGAGGATGAACACGATGGCCTGGGCGACTTGAAATATCTCATATTCGCAATCATTGTTATTTTCGCCGCTCTCTGGCTTCTGTGGTGGGGAATTCCGAAAGGCGCTGATCCAAAGAAAAGGAAGAAATGGTATCCGAGGTGGGTGTATTTGGTTGTCCTTGCGCTTACGGTTGCGGTAAACGGATTCTGGATCGGGAAAAGCCCGAACCCGATGGAGGGCACGGTCAAGGTTTTCAAGGCGATCGTGGGGCTTTATGAATCGGTGGGGCCGTACCTGGTGATTTTCATTTTCTTCTTAATCCTCGCGATAATCGCAAACAAGGCGATATGCGGCTGGGCGTGCCCGTTCGGTGCTCTCGAGGAACTTATTTACACACTTCCAATTTTTCGACGGGCAAAAAAATGGAAGATGCCGTTCTGGATCACGAACACAATTCGGAGTTTGCTGTTTGTCCTTTTTTTCCTGATGCTTTACGGTGTGATCGGCAGGAAAGGTTTTGTTATATACCACGAGATGAACCCGTTTAACCTGTTTAACATCGAGCACGCGACACAGACCATGTTGATCCTGATTGCCTTGTATCTCTTAGTCAGCTTCTTCTTCTACCGGCCTTTCTGCCAGTTCATCTGCCCGTTCGGGTTACTGTCGTGGATCGTTGAAAAGATCAGCCTCACGAAAATCAGGATCGATTTCGACAGGTGCACAGACTGCCGGGCCTGCGACAAGGCCTGCCCTTCAACCGCGGCGGGCGACATGCTGGATAAGAAATTCATGCCAGCCGATTGTTTCGCGTGCATGAGATGTCTCAGGGTATGCCCGGTCGACGCTATCCACTGGCGGACTTCATGGGGTCCCGCATCGGGAAAAACTGAAAAAAATAGCTGTTGAAAATTAACAATAAAACCCATTGCTGGATGCAACCGGCACGTGCCGTTAGCTTCCAGCTATCGGTTCTTTCGTGTCGACAGCTTCCAGCTGTCGATTCCATCTAGCCGGGTGCCGACGACAAGCGGAGCCAAAGCGTAGCTTGTCGGCGCGTATCCCCGTTCAATCATTTGATGGTATAATCATTCATAGGTAGCTGCATCTCATGGCACAGCAAATAAAATATGACTCGCCTTCCCTCACCCGCTTCGTTTACGACGGTTCGCAGCTTGTCCAGGAAATTTTATTTGATGTAGAGGAAGTTGAAACTGATTGGGTTTACACGTATAACGATCTCACGAGGGATTACCTCCGGCAGCCTGGTGGAATTCGTCAGCGCGAACGTTCAGGCGGTAATGACACGGATTATTTCATGACCGCGAACGCCGGTACGCTTGAATTCAAGACAGAGCGCGACCCTGTGGCGGAGACTTACGCGCGAAACGAACACACGAGCAGTATGGACCAATTACCAAGTTCTACATTCGCCGACATTTCCAACTTGATGACAAGCAATGGCTACATCGAAATGTACGGCGGAACAACAGCAGGCGACACCGCCGGCTTCGACCCGCTGGTCCAGATGGGCGGTAGGCACTATTTGGGCGGCTTGGGGAGGGAAATTAATACACATCCGGGTGAGTTCCAATCAATAACTTATCCTATGAGTGATGATCCTTACATAATGGTGGATTCACCTCCTTATAGCATAGGTGAGGTGGATGTAATAGATGATCCAAGTATAATCTCAGGAATTCTGAATAACGGGTCAAGAGGAGGTGTTTTAAATCCTCAGGATATTGTCACACCACAATTTGGAATCTCAAATGTAGTTGGATGCAATGGAGATTGCGTGAATGATTTTGTAAGCTTGTCGGTACCGGTTGAAGGAGCAAGATTAAATTTTATTGAAACAAGTAATGAGTTTTACCAATTTAATGTAATAAGTTCAGGTATTTCAATTTCCAGCAAACCAGGATCGGCTGTACCAATTCCAATACCACCAGTTTCAACCGGTTGCATAAAACGTGAATGCTACGTTTCGCCCCATGATTGTATTACAAAGGAGATATGTATAAAACCTAATCCTCTCAGTTGTTACTGTGCCTGTAAACTTGAATTTGAATATGATCTTTATTATGTAGATAATCTTGGTGGACACTATATGGTACTCTCCTGGTGCATTGTATACCGACGCCTTGTGCGAGTAACATGCAGGGATTTAGCACGGGACGGACAATATCCTTGTCATGGGAGCGATAATAAATGCCCACCGGGCTCGAGAGTATGTGCCAATATAAGGCTTAATACCGCTAAGTGGCACTTGGACACTAATACAAGAGATAAATGCATTAAGACCTGCATGTGCTTGATTCTTGATCCTAATAATCCACAAACTCCACAACAAGAATGTTCATGCACTGACGCTAAAAAAGGAGCCGATGATGACTGCAATCAAATGCCAAGAAGAATTCGCCCTTGGCGATAAAGGAGTTAACTATGAAAGCACGTGTATGTATATTACTGATTATTTTCACGACAATGGTCACATTACTAGGATTTAGCAATGCAAACTCAAGTATTCAGAAGGATGTGTATTCCTCTAGTGACTCTAACATCTATGCGGATGCGGAGACCCAACTTGTTATAAGGCTATTGACAAATCCTGACCCTGAACGCCGTTATATCGGCATGAAACTTGCAGAAGTCCTTGATGTACCCCGCGAGATACTACGTCCATTTCTACTGGCAATTACAACTAATATTTCATATTGGATATATTCTATCTATGCCATTTTAACAATGGCAGATCTGGGTATTCTCGAAGAAAATGACATCTACTTGTTAAATGTAGTTAATGTTCCTTACTACCGTGCAGATATGGTAGAAGCAA
>DAOVJF010000479.1 GCA_030673355.1 Planctomycetota bacterium
ATGTGGAGGAGCAGGTTAAGGAGATCGCGAAAGACACCGACCTGAGCCGGTATATTTTATAGCCCGGACCAGTAATGAAAAAAGCCGGGAAAATGTCTCCCGGCTTGGAAATCTATTTTTTTTAATAATCCCAGGCTAATCTTCTGTATAACCATATGCTCCACATACCTGAGTAAGGTTATTTGTTATGAGATCACCAACTGCCGACCATAGTACCCAATAGCTGCCATCGTCGACTATCATCGATGTGCTCATACCGTACCAGTTTGTATACTGAGAACCTGAATCGTAGTCCCCAGGGAAATCTTCGCCCAATAAGAATACATCGTCACCAATAGTCATTTCAGGAGGGTCACTTAGAATTGTGTCCATGGACCGTGCCCTGGCAGACCATCTCACTGAATTAGGATTATCCGTCTGAAGATATGAAAGGCTGGTCCTTATAAATGGGTCCTCCTGGGGTCCTGGTTCCGGGGATACTTCCCAGACTGCGACAGAAGGAAACGCGAAAGATTCCATAGGATCGTCACTTTCAAGGAAACCGAATCCAAAATGTGTATCTATGTAACCGACAGTCACGTCATTCCAGGAGGCCGATCGGGCCTGGGTCCAGGTGATCGCGCAGTGATTTGTATCAGGAACGCCTATATCCACCGTTGGCATGAATCCAGCATGGGCTGCATATGGTGGAAGCTTTATCGGAAACTGGGCTCTTAATGGGTTTAATTGCCCTGAACCATTCCATCCTGCTTTCCAGAATGACATGTGAGGTTCAAAAAACCCCTTGTCCGCTGTAAAGGCCACTACTGCATACCAGTCTTTAGCTGCAAATGGGAGATCAGGGAAAAATTCAACTTTACCTATATCAATCCTGGGATGGAAACCATGGTATAAACCCATAGGACCTGTAAGGTCCTGTATGAGTTGTTCGGAAGAAAACTCCTGAAACCCTTCATGGTCCATAGCATGTTTATCTCCCCTCCGATATCCAACCCTGTAATAAACATGAGGGCCGATCCCATCGTACCAGGTGAACACTACATAAATATCTCCTTTTCCATGATATCCAAATACTTTACTTCTCGGGTCATACGCGATGTCAGGCATCATCTGGCCTTGTCCGTTTACTGGGACAACATCCTCAAATTCTTCTTGATGATGATAATTCTCAATTATTTCCAGATTTTCCCAGTCCTCACTTATAATTACAGCAGGGTCAAATATCAAACGATGCACATTAATTTTCCACATATCATCTTCTCCCGGCACATCTTCATACCATCTCTGGTACACGATTGAGACTTCTACATATGTAGTGTCTGTACCAAGGAGGTCATTAGTATAAAAATAACAGGCGTCAACTCTCGCAAGGCGAATAATGCCAATAGACAAAGGAACCGGATATTCATCGCTCAATTCGCCATCTGATGAAAGAAATCTGAAACGTACCTGGCGGTAACCATTTTGAGACGCACCATATTCACTTAACGCTACCGCGACGGACCAGGATGTTCCAACGGGAGCCCATACAGTGCCCCAGGTGACTACAGATAATCCCGGACCCTGCTGGATAACGGCGATATCCGAATCATAGCATTCATCTCCTACGTCAGATTCAGGAAAGATGCGGATGGCATCATCAAAATCATTTAACTGCCGAGTTGGGTTAAATACAGAGTTACTGACAGGGTCTTTCTTTCCACATGAAATTGTTATAAGAATGAGTAAAATAATAATGATATATTTCTGCATTTCTTGTTCCTCCTAAGGAAGTAATATTGTCATTGAATATCGATAACAACTTCAAAAACATCAAATGATGGGTATGGTGCTGGTACACCGTAAGGCACAGAGACATGTTTTTCCCACCCCAAGACCTGGTAGATGCCATTTTCTTCACTGCTGAAAGAATAACCAGCCAGGCAACGGATATGCACAGGGTCGGGTGAATCGCAGGCTGAGGTAGCGTGACCGGCTTTAGAAATAATAAAATCCTCGCACCATGCGCCTACCCATCGGGTACTTGATGCTTCCGGAAGTTGGTACCAGAGGTACATTTCCGCACGGCCCTCATCAATCGTAGGCCCATACTTATTGCAGCATTTATGATCGGTGATTACTTCGTCATTGTTGTAAATGACCCTGAAGTAGTACAACTCAGGTTGATTGGCTGTGATCGGAAAATCATCGACAGGATCCGTCACCGGCATTACGGTCGGTATTTCCCAGCATACATCGAGCGCGTATCCTGCCCTCCACGGACCCGATGGCAGCGAAATGTGAAATGTTCGGGAAACTGTGGCTCCCGATTCAAGCATGTGACGTTCCTCGTTCGAATAAAAATCAAGGTAAGCGTTCATATTCGCGGTTGGTTCACCGCCGAACGCGTACTTACCTTCCCAATATTCAAAAATCGGCATTGGTATTCCGGAATCGTAGTCCGGACACCAGAAGTACGTGTATCCATCCGCGTTGAGAACTTCCGGATCGCCCATAAGCCGCCATGACAGACGGTAATCGAGCGGGTAGAGCGGCATTTTTTTCATGTTGTCAGGAATCACATGCGACCCCTGGAACATTAAAATTAGTTTCGGATCGAACCCCGTTAACTCAAGATGACCGGGATACGGATGGGTGATTTCCATAGTGAGATTAATTGTACCGTCGTAATTGTCCTGAAGACCGGTAATGAGAACACAGTTATC
>DAOVJF010000074.1 GCA_030673355.1 Planctomycetota bacterium
AGATCGTTGAAGCTGAATATCAAGGTAAATCCTCTGCCCGGTACAATGAATCGTCATGGAGCGGTTATCCTGTTCGAGGACATAACGGAAGTTACGGAACTCCAGAACCAGCTTTTCCAAACTGAAAAACTAGCTACCCTCGGTCAGGTGGCGGCAGGTATCGCCCATGAGGTAAATAACCCGCTCGCCGGCGTGTCAGGGTTCCTCCAGGTTATGGCCAGCCGCCTTCCGGAAGACAGTCCCGAACGCTCCGCGATGCAGGCTGCTCTTTCAAACATTAACCGTGCATCCGGGACTATTAAGGACCTTCTCAAGTTTGCACGGCTCGGTCCCGCGCAGAAACGGCCGATCAGGTTGAATGAGGTTCTCGGTGAAAGCCTTGTGTTCGTCAAATTCCAGAGGGAGCACGAGAATATTGAGATTGTGGACAACATTCGCGATGACCTTCCCGAAGTTATAATCGATCCGGACCAGCTCCGCCAGGTATTCACAAATCTTGTCCTGAATGCGCTGCAGGCGATGGGCGACGAAGGCACACTCACAGTCAGCACAATTTCAGCGAATGGGGTAGTGCGCACGTTCATCGAGGATACCGGTGAGGGAATTCCGGAGGAAAATTTCGAGCTTATTTTCGAACCATGGTTTACTACCAAGCAGGCAAAGGGTACCGGACTCGGCCTGATTAACTGCGAGAAAATCATTAAGGATCATGGCGGTACGCTTGCATTTTCATCCGTTTACGGTCAGGGCACAATATTTATTGTCGATTTACCTGTTGGGGAAGATGGAGAGGAATAAGACGCTTTGAATTCATGGGGACGCTTTTCCATGCTTCCAGGAATTCATGGAAAGGCGTCCCTGAATCTAAGATTGGAATAAGAACTACCATCGGGGAAAATAGTTAATCAGGAAGCGATCCGAAAACGTGGTATAATGACCGTGTAAACAATCGGACGGAAAATGAACCGTTTGATTTAATATTGGTTAAACAACCTGGGAGGAAGCTGATGAAAGCCACACATTTATGGGTAGTTCTTCTTGCATTGTTGTTAATCGGATGCGGTAAATCTCACGGCCCGATCGCAAGCGGGGTCGATGAAGATGATATGTCCGCAACAACGCCGCGATCGTCTCATTCCGGCGCTGGAAATCGAGTTGTCTGGGGACTTTGGAAAATCAGCATTTCCGCTGATCGAAGTACAATCGATGTTGTTCCGGACCGTACGGGCGGAATGCATTTTAACATAGTTCAACTGCTGGAATACCACCCGTGCGCAACCTGCCTGAAATTCAGCAATGTCAAACTGTTTCCCAACGGCGATTTAAGCGTCGATCTCACAGTGATCCATCCGTTTCCCGGGCTTCTCCAGTACACAGGATTCGATTTGCGGGGCGTGATCATTTCCGGCGCGGGCTACAATTTCCCTGTGAGCGGGAGAAGCATCGCGCGGGGCGACGATATCCTCCGGGTGCTGAACGCTGACGGTTACACGCACTTATTCAACCCGACCGATTTCCCCCCGACCACCCCGCCGATCCTCGGGTACATTCCCGGCAAAATGTCGCCCGGCGGCGATCTGTCCGCGACACTGAATCCCTTCTTCGCGTACGAGCAGGATCAGCCCCGATGCATGTTCCTGCCCGGCACCGTGAGCACACGGACGATTCTGGTTCACATTCCGGACGGCCCGCTGGAATTCGGCTACGCGGTGGATGTCTCCTGGTTCCCGGCGGATGGGGAAGTGACCGATCCTGAGAACGACTTCCCGGCGGAAGCGAACGCTATGGAAGCGTACAAGATCAGTGTCGAGGTTGGCGAGGAACCGTGCCCGGTCGCGCGTGACGAGGAAGTGCGGGTGGAAGTTTTCGATCACCAGGGGCTGGAGACGATCGACTCGGTGACCGTCGAAGTACCCGATCTTTTCACGGGCGAAGTCGAACTTGTGTACACAGAAACCACGGCAGAGGGTAGTTTCGTGTTCACCGGAACGATCTCGAATGAGCATGCAACCAGCAAAGGCCCGCATCCGCTGCTCGTGCGTGTGACGGGCACGGAAACGGACGGGAATCTCGGAATAGTAGACGCCTGGCAGGTCCGTGACGTAATGGCTGAGATAGGCTGGGCCCGAACCTGGGGCGGGCAGCTGAAAGATGGCAGCAATGATGTCACAGTGGATTCCTCCGGGAACGTCTACGTAGTAGGCACTTTCCAGGATGCAGTGGACTTTGACCCCGGCTCAGGGGAAGACGAGCACAGCTCCAACGGTAAAAAGGATGTATTTCTCAGCAAGTTCGATTCATATGGTGTCCTTCAGTGGACGCGCACCTGGGGAGGGTCAGGGACCGATTATGCCCATGGAGTTGCTGTTGACAGCTCCGGGAACATAGTTGTCGCAGGCGGGTACCATCACACGGTGGATTTCGATCCCAGCCCCGGGATTGATAGTCGCGACTCTAGCGGAGAGGTTGATGTCTTTGTGAGTAAGTTCGATACTTCCGGAACATACCAGTGGATCCAGACGTGGGGAGGCGTTGACGGCGAATGGGCGGAGGATATCGCCATTGACAGCTCCGGCAGCATCTATACAACGGGCACATTCTACGGACCCGTGGACTTCGATCCCGGTCCCGGGATCGAGGAGCGTACTCCTGATGACATTAATGATGCCTTCGTGAGCAAGCTGGACGATTCAGGGACCTTCCAGTGGGTGGTTTCCTGGAACCATGGGAGCGATTACGATGGTGACATGGTCGGTTACGGGATTGCGGTTGACGCGTCTGATGATATCTACGTAGTAGGCCATTTCATGGCTATGGTGGACTTCGACACCGGTCCCGAGGAAGAGTTGCACAACTGCATTGCCGGATGGAATTCGTTTCTATGCAAGTATGATCCTGGTGGCACTTACCAGTGGGCCAGCACCTGGGGTGGTTTCGGCTTAGACTGTGCATTCGGAGTTGCCGTGGACAACCTGGGGAGCATTTATGTAACTGGAAAGTTCTGGGGTCTCGCGGACTTCGATCCCACGGATAGTGGTACCGACGAGCGGGATTCCGGGGGAGACGTAGACATGTTTCTGAGCAGATTCGATTCCTCCGGCGCTTACTTCTGGGTCGCTACCTGGGAAGGGGCAGGGGTCATCTGGGAAACAGGAAAGAAACTGACAGGAATATCTGTCGACGGCGTGGGGGATGTCCTTGTTACGGGCAAGTTCCTGGGATCGGTGGATTTCGACCCCGGCCCTGGCACGGATTACTACCAATCGAACGGCGATTTCGATGTCTTTCTGAGCAATTTTGATTCCTCCGGTTCATTCCAGTGGGCGAGAACCTGGGGCGGGATATACGAGGAGGAGTGCCACAGCGTTGCTTGTGACAGCTCAGCTAACATCTATGTGAGCGGTTCATTCCACGACACGGTGGACTTCGATCCCGGCCCTTGCACTAGCGAGTTTATTTCGAACGGGCAAAGTGATCTCTTCCTCAGCAAATTCCTGCCCGATGGGAATTGGTGATATAAGCTAGTGGAGAAATCCGTCTCTTCTTGACTAATACTTATCATGGATGTCGAAGTATCGGCTAATGGACAAGAGCCATTGCAAGGTGGTACAAGTTCGGATCGATAATCTTCGGCTCGGCAATGACCTCCTCAAAGGGAGTTGTCACCAGTTCACCTTTTAACAGGCCTATCATTACCCCCGACATACCGCTCGCGATCTCGTCCACCGCCCTTGCGCCCATGCGGCTCGCAAGAATGATATCACTAGCGGTCGGACTGCCGCCACGCTGAACGTATCCGAGAACCACAGTGTTCGCAGTGAAACCCATCGCGTCTTTCATTTTATCCGAAAGTTCTGTGGCGCTCATCACACCTTCGGCGAGGACCACGAGCGAATGTTTCTTGCCTCGCGCAATTCCACTTTCCAGCCTGTGAATAAGATCTTCGAGGTCAAACGGCATTTCAGGGACAATAATCGCTTCGGCACCACCCGCAAGCCCGGACTTGAGCGCTATCCATCCCGATGTGCGCCCCATAACTTCGATAATTATCGTTCTCTGATGGCTGGATGCCGTGTCGCGGAGTTTCTTGATGTTATCGAGCACTGTATCGACGGCGGTATCGAAGCCGATAGTTGAATCCGTTCCGTTAATGTCGTTATCGATTGTACCGGGGATGCCCAGTACCGCGATCCCAAGTTTTTTCAGTTCCAGCGCGCCGCGAAAACTCCCATCCCCGCCGATCACGATCAGGCCGTCCATTTCAAGAAGTTTGAAATTACGGGCTGCCTGTTTCTGTATCTCGGGTTTTACGAATTCCGGGTATCGGGCGGTACCGATGATTGTCCCGCCGCGCGTAAGGATATCGCCGACCGACCGGTTATACATCTCGGTGGATTCATTCTCCACTATCCCTTTGAAACCGTTGTAAAATGCGAACACCCTGTGCCCGCGATGTATGCCCATTCGCACTACAGCACGAAGCGCCGCATTCATTCCCGGAGCATCCCCGCCGGATGTCAAAACGCCAATCTTTTTCATATCATCCCCAGTAGCACAATCACATTAATAAAATCCGTTTGTGAACATCATCTTGAATTGGAATCTTACACTGATTCAATAAGATTTAAACATATCCGGGGTAATAGTTCCATGTTACGATCCACGCATGGTATGCTCTCTTTAATATTCCAGGGTAATAGATACATATGAATGAATTTAAATTTGCCATGAACCGAATACTCCTTAAGATCTCCGGTGAAGCCCTTGCCGGGGAAGATCATTTTGGTATTAACCCCGATGTCCTCGACAGGGTGGCGGGTGAAATCGTCTCTGTACTGAATGAGGGCAGGCAAATTGCCGTTGTAATGGGCGCCGGGAATTTTTTCCGTGGGGAAATGGGGGTAAAAGGAGGCATGGATCGGGTCTCATCCGATCAGATGGGCATGATCGCGACCCTGATGAACGCAATCGCGCTGAAGGACGCCATATCGAGGGCAGGGGGTGAAGCCGAGGTTCTTTCAGCGATTGAAATCGGCCCGGTCGCGAAAAATTACAGTCCAGAGCTTGGCAGGGAAGCCCTTGCCGGCGGGAAAGTCGCGCTGTGTGCGGCGGGAACCGGAAACCCGTTTTTTACAACCGACACAGCCGGGATTTTACGCGCGCTGGAACTCGAATGCGACGCGATGTTCAAGGCCACAAAAGTCGATGGTGTCTATGATAAAGACCCGGTTACAAATCCCGACGCAAAAAAGTTCGATGTGATCACATATGATGAAATTGTAAAGCGCGACCTTGGCGTAATGGACCTGACCGCGGTAACGCTTGCGAAAAAGGGCAACCTTCCGATTATAGTCTTTGACATGGGTACTCGTGGCACGATGTATCGTGTTGTCAATGGCGAAATCGAACTGGGAACCTTGATAAAATCAAGCCGGTAACAAGATACATCCTTGATAGAGAGTGGCCGATAAAGTACAATCACACCGTGCAGTTTCCACGCTTCTCGCAGGTGATCCTTGACTCCTGTGAAAGAATAAATGAGGTCTCACCATGGATGAATTGAATTTCCTTGAAATTGAGGAACGAATGCAGAAAGCCATTAAGTCTGCAGCGCATGACCTGGCGATGGTCCGTACGGGTCGCGCGAATCCGGCACTTCTCGACCGGGTGGTTGTAGAAGCATACGAGACCCAGATGCCTTTGAACCAGGTTGCGACAGTTGCAGTCGGCGATGCAACCACAATCATGGTTAAACCTTTCGATAAGAACAACCTTAACGCCATAGAGAAAGCCATCCTGAAATCCGATATCGGGCTTATACCGCAGTCTGACGGACAGATAATCCGGCTTAATATCCCGCCGCTTACACAGGAACGCAGGCAGGAAATGGTTAGGATGATTAAACAGATGGTGGAGGATTCCAAGGTCCAGATCAGGAATATTCGCCGGGAATACATCGATATGGTTCGCAAAATGGAGAAAGCCGGAGAAATCAGCGAGGACAATTCCCGGGACGCCCAGGATAAAATTCAGGAATTTACTGACAAGGGCACTGATGAACTTGACAAATTGTTTAAACAAAAAGAATCCGAAATAATCTCGATTTAATGCTTGTAATAAGCCATAATGAACAGTAATCGTCTATAATCATGGTTGGATTATATGACCGCACGATCGCTTTCAAAAATTAAAACCGGTGATTCAACACTTGAAGTTACCGGTCCACTCAAAATGTTGAGTGAACTTAACCTCGCCATGCTGCCGAGGCACGTTGCTTTTATTATGGACGGTAACCGCAGGTGGGCCAAGGAGCGACGTCTTAACAAGCTGGAAGGTCACCGTGCCGGGGTTAAAACGGTAAGGGAAACCGTTGAAATGACCCTGGATATCAATAGTCTCGCGGGTACAAACGCCATCGAAATACTGACTTTCTATGCTTTCAGCAAGGAGAACTGGAAACGCCCGCTGCTCGAAGTTTCAGGCCTCATGCAGATTTTCGAAAAAGCCGCGATCAAGGAAATTGAGCGGCTCCAGAAGCGAAATATCCAGATCAACATTATCGGCAACCTGAACGACCTCCCGAAGAGCCTTTATAACCGCGTGAAGGATATAGTAAATCTCACGAAGGACAACGACGGTCTCAGGATGAATTTCGCCCTGTCCTACTCGGGCCGTAACGAAATTGTTAAGGGTGTCAAAAAGCTTTTCGAGGAATATAAGCAGGGAAAAGTCGACATAGATTCTCTCGATGAACGTACATTTGCCACTTACCTTGACACCGGCACCCTTCCCGATCCGGACCTCCTGATAAGAACATCCGGTGAAATGCGGTTCTCGAATTTCCTCCTGTGGCAGATCGCCTATACCGAATTATGGGTAACACCGGTTTTCTGGCCGGAATTCAGGAGGAGTCACTACCTCCAGGCCCTCAAAGACTACCAGAAACGGGACAGGCGTTTCGGCGGACGTTAATCTCTCTTCACACTCGCTACAATCAAAAATAAATTTGCCTGTCTTGAAATTACCCCGACTTAAGTCCTTATTAAGCCTCATTATAACCGGTAAATGTGCTCCTGACGATAATATTGGTGTGAGCTTACTCACGGTATTATAATCCTTGCCGGGGAATTTCTTACATAGTTGTGGATATTTATTATCTAATGGAATCAAAAGTATTAGCGTTTAATTTTGCAGCTTCAGTGTTATAGGGTATAATAATATAGAGACAGGGCTGCAAATGAGGGATACATTGGGCAAAAGCCCAAAATGAGGATTTTAATATGACTACAGCCCCTCTCAACCTGGATTCCCTTTCAGAAGAGGAACTCATTGAGTTATGCAACAAGGGCAATGATGATGCCTGGGGACTTCTTTATCGCCGGTTTTATATGTATATTTTTCATCTCGTCAAGGGCAAGAACTACCGTTTCAGCCTTGAGGATACCGAAGATATAACCCATGAAGTTTTTATCGACCTTGTTAAGGGTCTCCCGAATTTCAAAAAACAATCCCTCCTCAAAACCTATATTTACACCCTGACAATCAACCGTGTAAGACAGCACCACAGACGATTTCTTACAATCAAGCGTGGAGGGAATGTAGAAAAAATGAGCCTTGAGGACATCCAGGCCGATGTCGAGGATCCAAGGGCGTCAAATCCCCAGGATTATGCTATTGACCGTCGCGAATCCGAATTGGTCTCTCTGGGTTTGAGTACTCTGCCCGAACAGCTTCGCGATGTTATTGAACTCAGGTACACCAAGGGATTTAAGTACAAGGAGATTGCACACGAGCTCGGGATACCCGAGGGCAGTGTCGGGGCGTTAATCCAGAAAGCGCTTGGGGAACTAAAGGCAATAATGGTCACGGTATAAACGCAACTGTGATCCTTTTCGGAAAATGAACCAGGTGCACCCCGGTTTTATCTTATTTATCAGAATAAATATCAAATAAATCCTGAAATTTTCCGGGTACCGGGGGTATATTGAAATTACAATATTAAATGTGCTATAGTCTCATTCAGGGATCAATTTCCGGGTGGGCTGGATATTGCAAATTCCCAGAGATTTATGCGGTCTTTAACGGGTGATTTTAAGTAACTTGCATGGTTATTGGGTGATACTATTTTAAATGAGCATTTTGTTTTGAGTATTTTGGGAAAGAGCGCTAGGGTCATTTATAAGATGCTTGGTTACCAGTACTCAACACTTCAAGCGTTATTTATCCGCAGTTTTATCGCTGAAGGGTGACACGTAAAATGAATAATTCAGAGGGATTGTGCAAGCCAATTAAGGAGCAGGGGCTTTTAATTCATCTCCTGGATGGTGAACTTTCACCTGTTGAGGAACACAAGATTCTAACTCACCTTAGAACTTGTCCGGATTGCCTTGGGCTTACCGCCGATCTCCTTTACACGGACGATCGCCTCAAGGACCTCTTCCATCGCCATGATCAATTGAAAGAAAAGCAGAAGAGGAGAGCTACCGGTCGTTTCATGCTCGAAGTCGATAAGCTTCCTGAAGGAAGAAGCATAGGACGGGACCTTCTCGATGAGGAGGGTAAACTCCTTGTGGCGGCTGGCACTGAATTGACTCCGGAACTCATTGAATCGCTTAAGCGCCGTGGTGTTGAAAAACTTGTTGTAGAATCTGTTGACATTGAGGAAGAAGCTGAAGTCGAAGTTGTGGATAAACCCACTATCAGCATCCAGCAGATTGAGGGTTTCCTTGCTGAACATAGTATTGAACCCGCAGTCTCATCCTTAGTAAAGCAGCAATGTGCTGAAGCGCTTAATACTTGTTTTAAGAGCCTTGAAGAGAACGGTGACATTGATGTCGGGCTTGTCAATGAAATTGCACAGGATGTTACCGAGGAAATCCTTGGAAGTACGCAGGTTGCACTTACGCTGGCCGATATTATTCTTATCGACCCGGGTCTTCATGGGCATTCTATTAACGTTCTCATTCTTTTCCTCATGATATCCCGTGCCATAGGTCAGCCGGTAAAGCTCATACGAGATCACTCAACCGGAGCACTTCTCCATGATATCGGAAGAATCTGCCTGCAGCGCGAGGGTAAGGACAAGACTGAAGAGACCATTGACCGTGAGCATTCTGAGGCAGGATACAATTACCTTTGGAACATGGGCAATATCACCGAGAGTGCTTTAAAGATGGTTATGAATCATCACGAACGCTATGATGGGCACGGTTATCCGAGAGGTATCAAGGGCACCATGCTGACTGACTGGGACCAGATTCTTATCCTGGCAAATAAATACGATAACCTCACCTGGAAC